>LNEA01000444.1 GCA_001464855.1 Rhizobiales bacterium Ga0077530 | reverse complement strand
CAGGGGGTCGGCGGCGGTCAGGGCGAGAAATCTGCGGACGCGATCGACGAATTCCGCAACTTCGTCGCCAGAGAAGGCGTTGCCGAGCGAGAGCATTGCCACATCATGACGGATCTTGCCGAACGTCTCGACCGGGGCGGCGCCAACGCGCTGTGAGGGGCCGTCAGCGACAGTGAGATCGGGGAACGCCTCCTCGATTGCGTTGAGGCGAGCGCGCAACGCATCGTAGGCGGCGTCAGAAATTTCCGGGTCGTCGTGCTGATAGTATCGGCTGTCGTGATGCGCAATTTGATCGGCGAGCTTCTTATGCTCGGCCGCGGCCTGACGGCGCGTCAGCTTGTCGGGCGATGCGGTTGCGGTGGATTTCTTGGCCATGGCGGGCAAATTGCCCTAAGCGCTGCGCGATGGCCACCCCCAGCCTGTCAGTGGCTGGGTGGGCTGGGATACGGAAGGATTGCCGCTAGTTAAGCCCGGCGCCCATCGGCCGGGAAATGCTGCCCGTTGGCACTTCGTTTGGCGGCGTGCGGCGGACCATCGGCACGTCCTTGGCGGGCGGCCTGGCGGCGGGCGGCGGCTCGCGCGGCGGCGCAATGTCAACCGGCTTGGCAGGCTGACCGACCGGCTTGACGGTCACCTGACGCCACTGCTGGCTCACCCAGCTTCCCTGCGAAGCCTCCGGCTTCAGGCCGTGCTTCTGGAGCAAGGCATGGGCGTCCTGGTACCAGCGCGATTGCGGGAAATTATGCCCGAGCACCGCGGCCGTGGCCTGCGCCTCGTTCTGCACGCCCAGCGCCAAATACGTCTCGGAAAGCCGCATCAGCGCTTCCTCGACTTGTGCCGTCGTCTGGTATTCGGCAACGACGGTCTTGAAACGGTTGATCGCGGCCACGTAATTCGCACGCTTTAGATAGTACCGCCCGACATTCATTTCGGCGGCGGCGATCGCATCCTCGCCGATACGGATGCGGTTCTCAGCCTGCCGCGCATACGGGCTTTCCGCGGGCGGCGCTCTGGTCGCGAGACGGATCCTTGATCTCGTCGAAATGCGATGAAGCGATGATGTGATGAGCGAGCGCGGCGTCTTTGGTGCCGGGATGCATGACGGCGTAGCGCTGCGCCGCCGCGACGGCCTCCGGGAACTTGCCGGATTTGTAATAGGCGTAAGCCGCCATCACCATCGCTCGACGCGCTTCCTGGGCGTACGGGTGATGCCGATCCAGATCCTCGAATTTTTTGGCAGCGGCCTCGTTGCGCCCGTTTGCCAGCAGCGCGTCGGCCTCGCTGTACATCACACCCGGTGGGTCGGGGTTGAGCGCCTTGAGTGCGTCCTTGTTCGATGACGAGCAACCGGCGAGACCAAGAGCCGCCAGTAGCACAAGGGCGCCAGCGCTTCGGCCTACCCCCTGCACGATAGTTTTGGGCTCGGCGATGTTCGGCCTATGCATTCCGTCGTCCCCACGGTGTCGGCCGCATCACACAGCGATACGATCCGAACGTCCCCGCCCCAAAAACATCGCCGTCCGGCAACCTTTGCCAGCAGCTTGGAAATCGCGCCGGTTGTCCCGACTCAACCACTACCACGAGAGTGGCTGCCCAACCATCGGCACCGAGCGCCGCGGTAGCATCGTCCACTGATATGGCGCTGATGCGGCGGAGCGGCGGGCTTTTTCTGTGGCCCGCCCGCGCGTTGTCGTAAAACGACGCTTCAGTTGCGATTGGCGGCGAAGTGCACCGCCGACATGCCGACCGACGCTTCGTAGCCCGTTGCGTGCGGCGTATCGCGAACCTTCGGCGCGTGCACGATCGTCCAGGCATCGGCGTCCGCGAACATCGCCTTCAGAACCGTTGCATTGAGACGATGGCCACCACGGACCGAGCGATATGAGGCGAGCAGCGGAGCCCCGGCCAAAGCGAGATCGCCAACCGCGTCGAGCATCTTGTGGCGGACGAATTCCTGCGGATAGCGCAGGCCCTCGGGGTTCATGATGCGGTCTTCGCCGATCGCGACCGTGTTCTCGAGAGAGGCACCGAGCGCAAGGCCCGATTTCCACAGCATCTCGACGTCGCGCATGAAACCGAAGGTACGGGCCCGGCACAGTTCCTGCCGGAAGGCCCCCGGACTGAGATCGAGCGCGAGGCGCTGGCGTCCGATGACGGGGCTGTCGAAATTGATCTCCACATCGAGATGGAAGCTCGTATGCGGCACCAGCTCACCCCAGGAATCCCCCTCCTGTACGCGAATCGGCTTCAGCACCTTGATGAATTTTCGCGGCGTCGCGAGCTCGCGAACCCCGACTTCATCGATCGCATCGACGAAAGCAGCGGCGCTTCCGTCCATGATCGGCACTTCTTTGTTGTCGATCTCGATAAAGCAGTTGTCGACACACAAACCGCGAAGGGCCGACAGCAGATGCTCGACCGTTCCGACGGTGACACCCCGATCGTCACCGATAACCGTGCATAGAGTCAGGTTGCGCACCGCTCGCACATCGGCTTCGATCTGCGAGATAATCCGACCACGTTTCGATACGATGAAACAGATGCCCGTATCGGCAGGTGCCGGATGGATGATTATTGAAACCGGAGCCCCGCTGTGCACCCCCGTGCCGGACACTTCGATTTCGCGCGCAACCGTTGTCTGGCGTGCACCAATGAATCGCTTAGACATGTAGCGCCGTCCCTCGATCCCCTTTCGGCTTTCGCTCCACAGCTAGCTGCAAAGTGAAAGCCCCCCAAGATCGTATCCAGTCTCTTGCCTACGCCACCGACAGTGTTGGGTTTGTTATTTCACCCAGTGCAAGTGTTCTGGACCCCATCTCAATCGCGACGATAACGTGGTGACCACAACGATAACAAGTCACGCTTTCTTACAGAATGTTGCCGAGACGCCTCACATATCAATGCATTGAAATACAACTATTTTATTCCGCCGAAAGAAGCCGCTAGCGGGACTTATCCACAAACACAGAGCAAGGAACAGCTTGGTGTCTTGAGTGTGTCGGTTTTGTGATTCGCGCCAACCTCAGTCACGGCGCCGCGGATCGCGCTCGTCGGTCAGCCGCGGCCACCCTTGCGTCCGCCGACCAAGCGTTGCAGCAATCCGCCCCGCCGCTCGGGTTCATCACTCGGCGCCGGCGGAGGCAACGGTTGTAGGCGCGACGCGTTGCCAGAATAGATGGACGACTTCGCCGCATATTCACGCTGCGCGACCGGCGGAAATTCGTCGACCGAAGGGACCCGTCGATGCTCGCCCCGGTGCTCTCCCCCGCCATCGTGGCGAAGCGGTGGCGGTGCCCCGGACTGACCGCGATCGGCAGTTCCGGCAGGGTGAGAAGTTGCAGACGAAACCTGCGATGCAGGCGTGCTTTCCTCGATGACGACTCCGCCGGGCGCGCGCCACAACTCCCGCGGCGCGGAGGAAGCCACCGAGCGCGGATCGTCGCGGTGGGACATGCGTGGATTGAGATCTTCCGGGTTGAATAGGCGACCATTCCCAGCATCGACAGGCGCAGACGTCGCACGCGTGAGCGGATCGGCCGCGCGCATCGACTGCGCGGGAGCAGCGGCCGCGGGCTGCGCGTGCGGCGCTTGCGCGGCCCCCTTCGGCACCATGCCGGACGCAACGATCGCGATTCGAATCGTTTGGGCCATGGCCTCATCGAACGACGCACCAACGATGATGTTGGCGTCGGCATCGACCTCCTCGCGGACACGAGTCGCGGCCTCGTCGACCTCGAACAGCGTCATGTCCGGGCCCCCAATGATCGAGAGCAGCACACCCTTGGCGCCGCTCAGCGAGAGATCATCGATCAGCGGATTGGCGAGCGCCATCTCAGCGGCTTTGCGCGCACGCTCTTCGCCGGTCGCCTCGCCCGTACCCATCATCGCCGTGCCCATGCCACGCATGATGACCTGCACGTCGGCAAAGTCGAGATTGATCAGGCCGTCCTTCATGATGAGGTCGACGATGCACGCGACACCCGCGTGCAGAACCTTGTCGGCGAGCACGAACGCCTCGGCGAACGTCGTGCGTTCGTTGGCGATTCGAAAGAGATTCTGATTCGGAATGACGATGAGTGTGTCGACCGAACTTTTCAGCTCGGCGATGCCGGCCTCGGCGACGCGCATCCGCCGCGCACCCTCGAAATGAAAGGGTTTTGTAACAATGCCGACGGTCAGCAGACCCATATCGCGCGCGGCGCGCGCAATGACTGCTGCGCCACCGGTACCCGTGCCGCCGCCCATGCCGGCGGCGATGAAGGCCATATGTGCGCCCTTTAGCGCCGACGTGATCTCGTCCTTCGCTTCTTCCGCTGCCGCAATGCCGATCTCCGGCCGCGAGCCGGCACCGAGGCCCTGCGTGAGATTGACTCCGAGCTGGATGCGCAGCTCCGCGCCCGACGAGGCGAGAGCCTGGGCGTCGGTGTTCGCGACGATATAGTCGACGTCCTTGAGGCCCGAGGCGATCATGTTGTTGATCGCGTTGCCGCCCGCGCCGCCGACGCCGACGACCTTGATGATCGGGCGCAGATCGCTGAGTGTCGGCAGTTGCGGAGTAATGCTCATCGATGCCTCGTGATCGTCGCCTTCTTCATCCCGCCGGCTGCTCGGAAGTGGTTCTTCACCGCTTCTTTCGTGCACGCCCGCGGCGACTACTCACTGACCGCTCACCTCAGGCCTTCGCGCGGCTCAGCCAGTTGCCGATCCAGCTCACGTAACCGCTGCCACGCCACCCCCGAGTGCCTCCTGCGTGCGCTGCGAAATGCTGCTGCAGCGCATCGCCAACGAGCCCACTCACAGTCGCGAACGCCGGGCCCAGCATGTCGGGGGACACACCTTCGATCGCGCCGGGCTTGCCAATTCGAACCGTTGCCCCCCGAGCCTCGGCCCAATACCCGTCGATACCCTCGAGCTGTGCGCCGCCCCCGGTCAGCACAATCCTCTCAAGTGCGGCGCGATCGAGCCTCGCCGCTTCGAGCCGCTCCCTGACCAGCGCCGCAATTCCGGCGACCCGCGGCTGGATCACCGCACGCAGCTCGGCCCTCGATACACGGCCCGTCGCTCCCTCTTCCCCGCCAGTGACAGAGTACGAAAGCGTCTCGTGCTCGTTCGAGAGCGCCGGCAGCAGTGTGCCATAAAGCGTTTTGATTCGCTCGGCTTCCGTCACCGGGGTCACCAGGCGGCGGGCGATATCGAAAGTGATGAGGTGCGCGCCGACCGGAATGACCTCGGCGAGGACCAGTTCGCCCCCCAGAAACGCCGCCATCGACGTGATTCCAGCACCGATATCGATGACCAGGACGCCGAGATTGCGCTCGTCCGCCGTGGTGACCGCCATCGCACTCGCGAATGGTGTGGCAGCAAGCTGATGCGGCTCCAGGTAGCACCGCTCGACGACGGCGAGCACGTTCTGCAGGGGCCCGTCGTCGGCGGTCACGGCCACCAGATCGGCGGTGAGATCGTTCCCCGCCATGCCGCGCGGATCGGCGACGCCCTCGGCGCCGTCGAGATGCCAGGCCTCGGTGTGGAACTGAACGAGCGTGCGCCCGCCGCGCGTTGCATAGGACTCGCCGCCTTCGAGCACCCGCGCGACGTCGACATCGCCAGCAAACCCGGTTTCGGTCCGAGCCCGCGCGACGAACCGCTGCGACTTCAGCCGTCCGCACGAAACGGCGAGACTAATTTGCTCCATCGTGACGCCAGCCATCCGCTCGGCCTGTCCGACCGCGGCCCTCACCGACTGCTCGGCGGCGTCCGGATCGATCACCATGCCGGCCTTGATGCCTCGGCTGCGCTGATGGCCGATCCCCAGAAGCCGCGTGCGTCCGCGGTCGTCGCCGGTCGCGATCAGGCACACGACCTTGCTGGTGCCGACGTCCAAGGCAGCGATGACCGGCGCGCGCCGAGGGAGCGGGGGCGGTCGATTGGCCACAGTGCGGTCGTTGGTGCTCATGTACGCCCCCTACAAAGCCGAAGCTGATTTGTGCGGCATCACCGGATCCGGCGCCACCGACGAGGTCGCATCGGCGCGGCGCGGCGCGACCGTGATCCGCTCGTCGATCCGCAGATCGATGGTTGCCGCCGTCTGCATCAGTGCGCCGGTCGTTGTCGCAATCCGTATGAGACGGGCGAGCGCCGCCGTTTCGCCGTCCGCCGGGAGGTGGATGCGGCTCCCGTTGTCGGTGTCGAGCGACCAGCGGCGCTGGCCGACGCGTGTTGAGACCGTGACGCGTCGCGCAATGTCGGGAAA
>LNEA01000443.1 GCA_001464855.1 Rhizobiales bacterium Ga0077530 | reverse complement strand
AGCCACTCCTCACTCAGCACGAGGTCGACGCCCGCCGCCTTCGCCGCGATTTCCTGCGACAGATCATCGACGGTGGGTCCGAGGCCGCCATTGACGATAACGGCGTCGGCGCGCCCAGAAGCGAGCCGCAATGCTTCCATCAACGCCTCGCGATCATCGCCGACCGTGGTGCCCCACCTGACCGTGAGTCCGACCTCGGCGAGCCGCCCGGCCATGTAGCTGTAGTTGGTGTTGATCGTTTTGCCGGTCAGGATCTCGTCGCCGGTGCACAGGATCTCGATGATCATTCGCGTGTCGCCCTTGAATACAATTGATGCAGCCGAGCCGACTTATGCCCCAATCACGCGTACTGGCGTGCCGGCGAGCCAGGCTTCGATGCATTCGACCTTGCCGGCGTAGAACAGCCGGTAGGTTTCCTCGGTGACGTATCCGATGTGCGGCGTCAGAACGGCTCGCGGCTCGCGGCGAAGTGCTTCCGCAGCCGGTAGCGGCTCGACCTCGTAGACGTCGAGCGCGGCGCCGGCGATGCGACGATCTGCAAGGGCCGCCGCCAGTGCCGCGTTGTCGACCAGCGGCGCGCGTGACGTATTGACGAAATAAGCGGTCGGCTTCATCAGCGCGAGATCGGCTGCCGACACGATCCCTCGACTGCGCGGCGACAGCACCATGTGGACGGAGATCACGTCGGCTTGGCGGAACAGTGCGCTCTTCTCGACGCATTCGGCGCCGTGTTCCTTGGCGCGCTCTGGCGTCAGATTGGGGCTCCAGCCGATGGCCTTCATGCCGAACGCCTGCGCCATCCGCGCGACTTGCCCACCGAGGCGGCCGAGGCCGACGAGGCCGATCGTCTTGCCGTGGAGGTCGTGGCCGACCGTCGTCTGCCAGCGCCCTTCGCGCATGTTGGCGAATTCGACATGCAGATTGCGCGCGAGGGCCACGATCAGCCCCATCGCCAGTTCAGCCGTCGCGTGATTGCCGCTGGTCGTGCCGCAGACGGTGATGCCGCGCGCCTTTGCTGCCTCCATGTCGACGGAGGCATTGCGCATGCCGGCGGTGACGATCAACTTGAG
>LNEA01000442.1 GCA_001464855.1 Rhizobiales bacterium Ga0077530 | reverse complement strand
GGTCGAGTGGCGGGCGGCGCTGACGGCGGTGCTGATTGAGCGGGTGGGGGAGTGAAAGTCACCGGGCCAGCCGGCGATGCGTTGGGTTCGCGCGTGCCGGACGCGGAGCCGCCCTGATCGTTGCCGATCGATTGGGCGGATGCCGGCGATCCGACAATCGCCGTCAACAGGAGCGCCGTCAGCGCGCACCACTTGGTCCATCCACGCCGGCGCTGGTCGTTATGAACCCTCATGCCACTCCCCCTGCCGCGACAGCATCCTCGATGACTTTGCGGAAATCTTGCGGTGCAATGCTGAGCAGATCCGGCCTCGACGCGGCGAAGTAGCGATCGACGCTGGCGCCGACCTCGCCGACCGGAACGCCGCGCAGCGCCGCCTCGAGGTCGAGCACCATGCGCGGCGGTGTGACGAAGAAATCACCCGTCAGCAACACCTCGCGCACGCGCCGTGCGCCGCCCGCCCCCTCGAGCCGCACGAACGCTGACACGGTGCCGCCGGCCCCCGTCAGCGACGCCTCGCTGACGCCGGCGCCACGCGGGCTGTCGATCTCGAAGACGAATGCGTCGGTGCCGATGGTCTCGGCGTGGATGCGTTTCGCGAGCGCTTCCTCGGTCTCGGACGGCACGCCGGGTTCGATCTCGATCCCGAGCTTGTCGCGCAAACCGAGAAGCACAGCCTGTTGTACGGCTGCAATTTCCGGCGCCGCGCCGAGCAGCGACTTGAGCGTCGTCACGCGTTGCTCGGCCTTGTCGAGATCGCGCTTCTGGAGCTTGGCTGCCGGCACGTTGAGACATGCCATCATTCGCGCGGGATCGACGTCGATCAGGACGGTGCCCTGGTAGAACAGCGTGTCGCCATCGAAGAAACCGCCGGTGCCGCACAGCTTCTGCCCGCCGACCTCGATGTCGTTGCGCGGGCGGAAACGCGCGTCGATCGCGAACGTCGCCGACAGCCCGTGCGCGACCGCCTCGCAGATCGCGCGCGTGTAGTCGCCGAGCGACGGCATCGGCAGGCGCTTGCGCGAGAGCGCGAGTTCCCAGCCGATCTGGCCCTCATCGAAATAAATGGCGCCGCCGCCGGTGATGCGGCGCACGAGTCCGATGCCGTTGGACCGGCAGTGGTCGACCTTGACCTCCTGGCTCATTGCCTGGTGGCGGCCGATCAGCGCTGTTGGCGGAAAGCGGAGGAAGCGGATGGTATCGGGGATCGTTCCCGCCTTGTGCAACTCGATCAGGGCCTCGTCAAAAGCGATCTGGGCGCGGCCTTCGCGCAAGCCCGTGTCGATCGTGCGAAATACAGCCATCGCTGCTCCCCTTTGGCGCGCTCCTGCGCCAGCGTGTGTTTGGGCCCGATCTTAGAGGCAGCGGTGCGGAATATTCAATCGTTTGAATGTTCTGGTGCGGGCCGGGTGGCTTTGGCTAGAGTGGCGGCCCTTTCAAC
>LNEA01000441.1 GCA_001464855.1 Rhizobiales bacterium Ga0077530 | reverse complement strand
CCACAGCACTTGCCCGCTCGGCGGCCGGTGACCGCCCGCTCACCGAAGTGCGATCGGCCTTCATGCGCTACACCGGCCAGGGTCACGAGATCGCGGTTGTGCTGCCGAGCCGTGAAATTTCCGCCACGGACGCCGACGCCGTCCGCACAGCGTTCGAGGCCGAGTACCGCCGTCTGTTCGAACGTCACATCCCCGGCGCCAGCGTCGAAATCATGAGCTGGTCGGTGGCAGTCGCGACGGCGACTGAGGCGCGCACGGCGTTGCCGCCGGCGCCAAAAGCCACGACCATCAACGCGACCGCCAAGCGCAAGATCTACGATTCCAAACTCGGGCGTTTCGTCGACGCTGCTGTCCTCGACCGCGCCACGCTCAAGCCAGGCGATCGCTTCGACGGCCCCGCAATCGTCATGGAGGATGGCACGTCGACGTTCGTTACGTCCGCCTTCGATGCGCACGTCGATGCCGGTTCGGCCCTCGTCCTCACCCTCAAGGAGCCCGCCTGATGTCCGCCGAACAGGTCAGCGATACCGCGCGCGATATCGAGCGCCAGATCATGTGGAACCGGCTCATCGCGATTGTCGAGGAGCAGGGCCAGACGCTGCTGCGTACCGCCTTCTCGCCGATCGTGCGTGAGGCCGGCGACCTGTCCGCAGGCGTCTTTGATCGGCAAGGCCGGATGCTCGCGCAGGCCGTGACCGGCACGCCAGGCCACGTCAACTCGATGGCGGAATCCGTCAAGCACTTCATCCGCCACATCGGCCTCGAGACGATGAAACCCGGTGACGCCTACATTACGAACGATCCTTGGATGGGCACCGGCCATCTCAATGATTTCGTCGTGACGACACCGTGCTTCCACAAGGGCAAGCTCGTCGGTCTGTTCTCCTGCACCAGCCATCTCATCGACATCGGCGGCATCGGCTTCGGTCCCGACGCCACCGACGTGTTCATGGAAGGGTTGTACATTCCGTTCCTGCGACTGATTGAGGGTGGCAAGGTCAACGAGACGCTGATGGCGATGATCCGCGCCAATACGCGGCTTCCCGTCGACACCGTCGGCGATACCTACTCGCTCGCCTCCTGCAACGATGTCGGATGCCGCCGCCTCGTCGAGATGATGGACGAGTTCGGCCTCGACAACCTCGATGACCTCGGCGGCTATATCTGCGACCGTTCCGAGGCTGCCGTGCGCGAGGAGATCCGGAAGTTGCCGCAGGGCACCTGGACCAACACCATGATCACCGATGGCTACGATCAGCCGATCGCGCTGACCGGCACGGTCACGGTGTCTGATGCCGGCATCCACGTCGACTACACCGGCACAAGCCCGGTCTCCGGCCGCGGTATCAATGTGCCGCTGGCCTACACCACCGCCTACACGGTGTTCGGCCTCGCCTGCGTCGTCGGCTCGCGTATCCCGAACAACGCTGGCTCGCTTGCGCCACTCACCGTCTCCGCACCGGAGGGCTGCATCCTCAATGCACCCAAGCCAGCGCCGGTCTGCTCGCGCCA
>LNEA01000440.1 GCA_001464855.1 Rhizobiales bacterium Ga0077530 | reverse complement strand
GTCGTCTACGGCGATATCGGCACCAGTGTCCTGTACGCTTTCAGGGAAGCGGTGGCCGCGGCCTCGGGTGGCCCCGGCGTGGTGCCGCAGCCGGCAGCGGTCCTCGGCATCCTCTCCCTCATCCTATGGTCACTGCTCATCATCGTCAGCGCGAAGTACGTGCTGATCCTGCTGCGGGCGGACAACCACGGCGAAGGCGGCATCCTCGCCCTCATGGCCCTGGTGCAGCGGTCGGCGTCGCGCAGGGGCGTGCTCGTGCTCGGCGCAATCGGGGCCGCGCTTTTCTATGGCGACGCGCTGATTACGCCCGCGATTTCGGTGCTCTCGGCGGTCGAGGGCGCGAAGCTCGCGATGCCGGTCTCGCACAACGCTGCCGTAATCGCGACGATAGCGATTCTCATCGCGCTTTTTTCGGCGCAAGGGTACGGCACGCACCGTGTCGCGGCGGCCTTCGGGCCGATCATGATCGTGTGGTTCGTCGTCATTGGCGGTGCAGGCATTTGGCAGATCACCCGGAATCCCGCGGTGCTCGCCGCCGTGAACCCGATCTATGCGGTCGACTTCATGACCGCGAACATCGTCATCGGTCTCACGACGCTCGGCGCTGTTTTTCTTGCCGTGACCGGCGCGGAGGCCCTCTATGCCGACCTCGGCCATTTCGGGCGCAAGCCGATCACCTATGCGTGGTTCACCTTCGTGCTTCCCGCGTTGCTGCTGAACTATTTCGGGCAGGGCGCGCTCGTGCTGTCCGATCCTTCTGCGATCGACAATCCATTCTATCGCACCGTCCCGCCGGTTGGGTTGCTGCCGTTGGTGGTGCTCGCGACACTCGCGACGATCATTGCCAGCCAGGCGACGATCACAGGCGCATACTCGCTGACCAGCCAAGCGGTGCAACTGCGGCTGCTGCCGCGGCTGACGATACGACACACGTCGGAGGAGCACGCCGGACAGATTTATCTACCGGCCGTCAATTGGCTCATGCTCGCGGGTGTGTTGACGCTTGTGATCACCTTCCAGGCCTCGGAAAACCTTGCGTCGGCCTACGGGATCGCGGTTACCGGCACGATGATCGTCACCGCGATCCTCGCGAGCCTCATGATGGTGTCGCGATGGAAGTGGTCGTGGCTGCAGACGGCGGCAGTGATGATCCCGTTCCTGGCCGTGGAACTGGTGTTCCTCTGCGCCAACATGCTGAAACTGGTCGACGGTGGCTGGGTAACACTGCTGATCGCCGCGGTCATGTTTACGATTATGATGGTGTGGTGGAAGGGGACCGGCATCCTGCTGGCGAAGACGCGGCGCACTGAGATTCCGCTCACCGATCTGACCGCGAGCCTCGAGCGATCGAGCGCCACCACGGTTTCGGGGACGGGTGTCTATCTCACCGCCAACCCCGACAACGCGCCGACGGCCCTCCTGCACACGCTCAAGCACTTCAAGGTGATGCACGAGCGGATCGTGATCATTTCGGTGATTACATCGGACTGGCCGCATCTCGGCATCGAAGAGGGCGTTTCGATGGAGCGCCTTTCGGAGCGCATCGTGCGCATCCGCATCGTGACCGGCTTCATGCAACAGCCGAATATTCCGGAGGTGCTCGCGTTCTGCCGCACGCGCGGATTGCCGAACGATCTCATGACCACGTCGTTCATGCTGTCGCGGCGGGCGATCAAGGCAGAGCGGCCGTCGTCCCTGCCGCTACCGGCGACGGCGTTGTACATTATGCTGGCGCACAACGCCGCCGATGCAACGGATTATTTCCGCATCCCGAAGGATCGCGTCGTCGAGATCGGCACGCAGGTCGGCCTTTAAGTCAGCGCCCGCGGTGCGTTTAATCCTCGAAGGGATCCTTCATCAGGATGGTGTCGTCGCGCTCGGGGCTCGTCGAGAGCAGCGTCACAGGGCACTCGATCAACTCTTCGATGTGCTTCACGTATTTCACAGCCTGCGCCGGCAAGCTGGCCCAGCTACGCGCGCCTTGCGTCGATTCAGCCCAGCCCTCGAACGTCTCGTAGATCGGCTTGACGCGCGCCTGCTGGTTCATGCCGGCGGGGAGGCGGTCGATCCGCTGTCCGTCGAGTTCATAGGCCACGCAGACTTTGATTTCCGGCAGCGTGTCGAGGATGTCGAGCTTGGTCAGCGCGATACCCGTGATGCCTGTGACGCGCACCACCTGGCGCACGAGCACAGCGTCGAACCAGCCGCAGCGGCGCGCGCGGCCGGTGTTGACGCCGAACTCCTTGCCACGCTCGCCGAGCAGGCGGCCGATCTCGTCCGGTTCGCCGTTAGCGTCGAGCAACTCTGTCGGAAACGGCCCGGAGCCGACGCGCGTCGTGTACGCCTTGGCAAGACCGAGGATGTAGTTGAGCGAAGAAGGTCCCATGCCGGAGCCGGCCGCGGCCTGCCCCGCAATGGTGTTCGATGATGTGACGTACGGGTATGTGCCATGGTCGACATCGAGCAGCGCGCCCTGAGCGCCCTCGAACAGGATGCGCTTTCCGGATTTTCGCGCCTTGTCGAGCAGGTCCCATACCGTATCGATGTAAGGCAGCACTTTCGGCGCGATCTCCGAAAGCTCTTGAATCAGGTTGTCCTTGGAAATTTCAGGTTTGCCGAGACCGCGGCGCAGCGCGTTGTGATGGACCAGCAGACGGTCGATCTTCGGACCGAGGTTCTGGAGATTGCGCAGATCCTGGACCCGGATCGCGCGACGGCCGACTTTATCCTCGTAAGCGGGACCGATGCCGCGCCCGGTCGTGCCGATCTTCTGGCCGCCGGCGGCTTCCTCGCGTAGTTGGTCGAGTTCGCGATGCAGCGGCAGGATCAGCGTTGCGTTTTCGGCAACTTTGAGCTGGTCCGGGCCGACATCGACGCCGAGTTTCCGGATGCCCTCGATCTCGGCCACCAGATGCCACGGATCTACCACGACACCGTTGCCGATGACCGAGAGTTTGCCCTTGCGGACGACGCCCGACGGCAGCAGCGCGAGCTTGTAGGTCTTGCCGTCGATGACCAGCGTATGGCCGGCGTTGTGGCCGCCCTGGAAGCGCACGACAATGTCGGCGCGCTCGGAAAGCCAGTCGACGATCTTGCCTTTACCCTCGTCGCCCCACTGGGCGCCGACCACTACTACGTTCGCCATGTCTCGAAGCCTCTCGCTCGCGGCCGGGCCGCGGGATCATACGCCACGGCGTTAGCCCGCGACGGGCCGCCGCGCAAGGGTCTTATTCTTCCACGGACGCCAACGCCTTCGGCTACTGGCGCCGCGGCCGCCGCCTCGCCGGTGGGTTGTAAACAGGCGCGGCCTTCGGCCGCTACCTGATTAGAAGGCGCCGAGCGCCGCGGAGCGGCCTGGAACTTGCCCCTCCCGGACCGCCGCGAGGTGAGAATTCGACCGAGAGGCAGCCTCGCGGCGCGTGTAGGCGAAGCCGTACGCGACCGCGGAAACAAGAGCTACCGCCCTTCACGCCACCACGCGAGGGTCAGGAAGGCCAGCAGAGCCGCCAGCGCCAGGAGCCCGGTGAACATCGGCGTGATGCGGACGCCGCGGGTGACGTAGGCCTCGCGATCCTTCAGGCCGAGCCAGCCGGAGCCGGCGAGGACGCGGGCGTTTGCGAGCAGCGAAATGCGCGGTACATCGACGGCGGTATCGCTGGAGAGTAGGCCGCCCGCGCTGCGCGTCCAGAAGGCGCCGCCGCCTGTTGCCGTGATGAGCGGCTTCAGCTTGGCATCGGTCGCTGTGACTTCGTTCATCTCGCGGGCGTCTTCGAGGCCGGCATGTGCGACGGCGGTGAGGACGCGGCGGTCGGGCGCTGGGGCGTTGGTCTGCATCTTGTAGAGGCCGGGCTGGCGGACATCGATCGTCGTGCGCCATACACCGTTCGATGCCGCTTCGAGGATGACTTCGCTGGT
>LNEA01000439.1 GCA_001464855.1 Rhizobiales bacterium Ga0077530 | reverse complement strand
GCACGCGCGTGCTGCAGCATCATCAGCGCGGCAAGCGCCATGATCTCCGGCTCGGCGGGAAAGAGGTGCAGCAGCAGGCGGGCGAGGCGGATCGCCTCCTCGCAGAGTACGGCGCGCGGCCCCTGCTGAGCGACATCGCTGGTATATCCCTCGTTGAACAGCAGGTAGAGCACCCCGGCGACGGCGGCGATGCGTTCGTTGCGCTCGACAGCGCCCGGCGCCTCGAACGGCACGCCGGCGCCGCCGATGCGGCGCTTGGCCCGCGTGATGCGCTGCTCCATGGCGGCCTCGGTGACCAGGAATGCGCGCGCGATCTGGGCGACTGAAAGGCCGGACACGATGCGCAGCGCCAGCGCGATCTGCTGTGTCGCCGGCAGCTCTGGATGGCAACACACGAACAGCAGCCGCAGGATGTCGTCGCGATAGTCCGCCGCGTCGAGCTTCTCGACGGTGGAATCCTCCGCGTCGGAAAGATCAGAAATCACATCTTCAGGCGGTAACGGCTGCTCGCGCCGCACCTTCCGGACGCTATCGATGCCGGCGTTGCGACCGACCATGATCAGCCAAGCCGCAGCATCGCGCGGCGGCCCTTGCGTCGGCCACAGCCGGAGCGCCCGCAGGCACGCCTCCTGGCAGGCCTCCTCGGCCATATCGAGATTGCGGAAATGACGGAGCAGCGCCGCCACGACGCGCGGGCGCGCCGACGTAATGACAGCGTTGATCCATCGAGTGTCGGTCACGGTGCTTGCTTTCCGTCCTTGAAGAGGCCGACCGGGCGGATTTCGTAGGCGCCACCCGGATTGACCGCAGCCAACTCGCGGGCGAAGCCAAGCGCTTCGTCGAGGTTCTCGGCGTCGACGATGTAGAAGCCAAGAAGTTGCTCCTTCGTCTCGGCGAACGGGCCGTCGATCACCAGGGGCGGATCGGTGTCTTTCCTGAGCGTCGTCGCGGCCGTCGTCGGGAGCAGCCGCACCACCGGCCCGAGCTTGCCCTGGCGCGCGACCTTCTCGTGAACGGTCGCAAGCTTCGCCAAAACGGCGTCGTCTTCCTCCTTGGTCCAGGCGCAGACGACGTTCTCGTCATGGTAGCAAAGGATGGCGTACTGCATCGGACACTCCGTATGATCACAGCTATAGGACGAATGGGATACGCCGGAGCCGACAGCGGGAAACGGGATTTTTTACGGCCGGTGTCTTTTCCCGCCGGGCGCAGCCCTCATGGAAAGAGGTAGAGTGCCCTCGGCATTAACCACTCGTTTGCCATCTCGTGCCTACGCTTCGGCATGATCCGTATTCTCATCCTGTTGGCAGGGCTGGCAATTACCTTGGCCGCGATCGGCTCGGGCGCCCCCGGTCTGGTGCCACCATCCGACGCCACCACGGCGCCAGTCGGCACGACTCTGCTGCCGTCGCTCGACCCAATCTCCATGGCCATCGGTGCACTCGCCGGCCTCACCATCGGGTGGATCTGGAATCTGCCATGGCGCAACACGCGAGAACTATTCCGGGAGGTGTTTTTCCGGTCGCTGCGCGGATTCGGGCTGGTCGGCATCACGATGGGAGCGGCCGCGATCCTGCTGTTCTTCTAGGTGCGACTTTCCCGGGCATGCCAGCGGCGTAGGCTGCCGGGCGGAAACGTCCATTCGGGCGTGACGAGCGGAGCCCCAGCGTCCAGCGCGTACCATGGCGAGCCCTCCGACGCTCCGGCTCCTTTGAGTACGTGCATGTCCTGCGCCGGCATAAAACTCTGGATCAGCAGAAAGCGGCGGGCGCCTGTTGTCGGATTTTCGACCACATCGGCCACGAGCACGGCGTGGCCAGGAAACCCACCCTTTATGATGACGTCACCGACCTCTATGCGGCCGTTGGAGACAGTGACGAGTTCGCGCTCAAGCGAATGGGTGCCGGCCCAGGCGAATACAGTATCCATGTAACGGCGGAATGAGGCGTAGCTCGAATCCGCAGTCGCGCGCTTCATCCACACGAGTGCGCGTCCCGATGCCTGGGGCCGCTCGCCTGCCGCCCAACGCGAAAATGCGATTGGCCGGCCCTGCCCTGTGTCGTTGAAGGCAATGCGCCCGACATCGCCCCGCGCGAACTGCCATTCGGCATAGAGCCGCATCACGGCATCGGCACACTGCTGAAGGTCGCGCGCGCCCGTGTCGATGTCGATCACGGCGGCATGGACATCCTGGCGGGCTTTCGGCGCCCCGGTATGCAGGAGCACCGATGTACCTTCTGGCTTCAGCGGCAGACCGCGCAGCCAGGCGCCCAAACTCAGATCGGCGAGGGGCACGCGCACAAACCCCTCCGGCGGCACGAAACGCTGATCCAGGCGCTCGACAGTCGGAAGTGCCCGCGGCCAAGCGTAGGTCTGCGCGCTGGCCGTAGCCACTGCGGTCAATGCGATCAACACCGACAGCGCCGCGGTCCACAGCTTCCTTGCGAGTGCCCGAAACCGTCCGTGCGCCATCCCGAAATCCCTCGGCCAATCGATACGAGCGGCGCACACGGTCATACGGCTTTGTCACCATCGTGGCGGCGATTGACAGAACACCCACGACCGTCATTGTTCGGTGACTGGAGCGATGAGGGAAGAGGGGCAACGATGGCGTCGCTACTGACGTCGGCACAGCGGGAAGCGTTCGTGCGGCGCGTGCGCGTCGAGATGGCGAAGCGCAGCCTCACGCGCACGGCCTTGGCGGAGATCGCCGGCTGCAAGGAGCGCACCCTCGGCAATCTGCTTGCCGGCCAGCCGGTGCGCGATGCCACGGTCGCCGGTATCGCGCGCGGGCTCTCGATCGATCTCGACACGCTGCTCGGTGCGCGCGCGGGGGGGCCGGTTCGGCCCGCCGAGCCGCAGGACCACGCTGACGAAAGTTACGGTGGCTACCTGCTGTCGGCCTACGAAGACTACCTCGGCGCATACGTTGCCTTTCGCCGCGTGTTCTCGCGGCGCCTCGAACTTTTTCGCTCGGTCTACGAGTTGGACTGGGATGAGGATCTGGCGCGCCTGCGGTTCCTGGAACTGCAGCGGTCGCTATCCGGCGGCGGCTCACCGAACGGCACAAGTGGCGCGAGCCAGCACGCCGGCGGCGTCTACATCAGCCCGCACACGGGTATGCTCCAACTCCTGACGACCTTCCAAGGCGCGCTGCGGCTGGTGACGCTCAATCGCTTCCGGCGCGGCGACGACAAGCTGCGCGGCGTCATTCTCACGCAAAGCGACCGCGAGCGCTTCTACCAGCCCGCCGTCTCCGCGATTTTCCTTCAGAAACTCACGACACGCCGACGCCTGTCGGAACTCGAACGTCTGATCGGCACGGTCACCAGCACCCATGCCGACTTTGCGCCAGCCTTAGCGGAGATCGAGGAGATCGAACGCTCGGCGATCTTCCTCGCAGGACCAATCAACGACGAAGCGTGAGACGCGGCGACGGCCGACGTTACAGCTTCAACTCACCCAGCCGCGTCAGATGCGTCCGAGCGGCTTCGTTGCGGGGATCGACCTCGAGGGCGCGGCGGAAATCCTCGATCGCCGCCTGACGATCACCTTTTCCCTCACGCGCCCGTCCGCGCTCGACGAGCGCGTCGCCGGATCGCTGGGAGATCGCCAATGCTCGGTCCGCGTCGGCTATGGCCTTGTCGAACTCACCGATCTCGATGTAGCTCCGCGCCCGCTTGGCGAGCGCCTCGTGATTGCGCCGCTCCAGATCGATCAAGCGGGTCAAATCCTGGATGGCCGAGCGATGGTCGCCGAGAGCGACGCGAAGCTCGGCACGTAGCTGATGGGCCGGCCCGAAGCTTCCATTGAGGTCGATCGAGCGCGCGAGATC
>LNEA01000438.1 GCA_001464855.1 Rhizobiales bacterium Ga0077530 | reverse complement strand
CGGTCCGATAGCGCCAAGCCGCGTTCGCGCGAGCGCAGCAGGATCTCAGTCGACCCGAGCGTGCCGGCGGCGAGGATCACCATTGGCGCTGTCAGCGTGAGTTGCGCGGGGTAACCGTCGCCGGGCGTATCGATACGATCGATATGGACGGTCCAGCCGCCGCCCGACGCTGGCGCGACGTGGGTGACGCGACCATGCGTGAACAACTCGGCACCGTGACGGACAGCCTCGGGCAAATAGGTCAGCGCGACAGTGTTCTTCGCGCCGACGTTACAGCCGGCGCAGCAATCACCGCAGCGCGTGCAGGCTGCTTGCGCGATACCGGCGGGATTGACGGTGTCGGCAAAACCGACGACGACCTCGGGTGCAATCGGCGGCGTGCCGAGTGCCGCGCTTGCCGCGTCGAGCGACCTGAATTTGGTCAGCGACTGCGCCTCGGGATCGCGCGCCGGCCGCAGCCAGCGCCGTGCCCGAGCGTAGCCTTCGTCGAGCAAGCCGTCCTGGCGGATCTGGCCGGGCCACACCGTATCCGCGAACACGCGCGCATCGGGCCGCAGCGCCACGCCGGCATTGACCAGCGAACCACCGCCGAGTCCGCGCCCGACCAGTACGTGCATGTGAGCCCAGCGAAACGCGCGGCCCCGTCACCTGCATCTCGTGGCGCATGTCGGGAAACCGGCTCGGAAACTCGCCGGTGACGACTTCGCGGCCACGCTCAACGACGGCCACGCGCTTGCCGGCGCGCGCCAACCGCATCGCCGAGACGCCGCCACCGTAGCCGGAGCCAACCACGATCACGTCGTAATCCGGCCGTGCGTGGTCGAGCGAGCGGGCGAGGCGTTGGCGGGCGGAATCGGAGGTCATGGCGTCAGTCTAGGCGAAGGCCTTTTGCAGTGCGCCCGCAATGTCGCCGATGGCGACTTTGGAATCGCGAATGATGCGGCCCATGGTGAGGAAGCCGTGGACCTGTCCGTCGAAGCGCTTCGTCGAGACCGATACGCCGGCGGCCTTGAGCTTCACCGCGAATGCTTCGCCCTCGTCGCGCAGCGGGTCCATGCCGGCGGTGATGACGTAGGCGGGCGGCAGTCCGGCGAGATTTTTTGCGTGCAGCGGCGAGGCGCGCCAATCCTTGGCGTCGTGCTCGCGGGCGTTGAGGTAGAGATCGACGAACCAGTCCATCGTCACGCGCGTGAGCGGGAGCTGCTCGGCGAATTCCTCGTAGGATGGGTAGACGCTCGACATGTCCGCTGAAGGGTAGATCAGGACCTGCAGCATGATCTTCGGGCCGTTGTTGTCGCGTGCGTGAAGGGCAACGACGGCGCTCAGGTTTCCGCCGGCGCTGTCGCCGCCGACGGCGAGACGGTTGCGATCGACACCGAGGTCCGCCGCGTTGTCATGGATCCATTGGGCGGCCGCGATCGAGTCGTCCGCAGCCGCGGGGAATTTCGCCTCTGGTGCCAGCCGGTAGTCGACCGAAATAACCGTGCACTTGGCGGCATTGGCGATGTCACGGCAGACGCCGTCGTGGCTCTCGAGGTTGCCGAGCACCCAGCCGCCGCCGTGATAATAGATCAGCGTCGGCTGCGGGCGGCTGGCATCGGTGCCCTGACCGCGATAGAGCCTCAGTGGGATTTTGCCCGCGGGACCGGTTGCCGCGAGATCGCGAATTTCGCCAACCGGCGAGGGGTCGGGCTGGAGGATCGCGCGCGAGGCGACGAAAATCTCCCGCGCGGCCTTGTGGCCAATGGTCGGATACGGCGGACGCCCCGAGGCGATGATCAGTTCGACGACTTTTGCGGCATCGGGATTGATGGTCATAATCTTCCTCTGGTATGCGGGCGACCGGTGCGGTGCAGGTTACCTGCCACGTGTGGGCCGAGGCAACCCATGCTCCGGGTCGGCAGCCCCGCTAACTCTGGCGCACGGGCGACGATGGTCTTGGCGGCTGAATTTGGGCCGATGGCGGCGAGTTGGCCCAGCCGTAGGCGAACATCGTCATCAGCGCGGCAGCGGCAAAAAAGTAGACGCCCGGCAGCACGCGGGCCTCGGTATAGCCCGACGAGTTCATGTAGAAGATCATCAGCGCCAACACCATGACGTCGGTCATCGAGTAGCGGCCGAGCCATTCCATCGTGGAAAAGGACTTCTCGCGGAAGTCGCTGGAGACGTTTGGCGACAGGCAGAGCGTCAGGAGATAGAGCAGTTTCAGGAACGGGAAGACGACTGAGAAGATCACGATGACAGCAGCGAGGAAGTACTCGTTGGTCCGGTACAGCGCATAGATGATCGTCGCGACGGAGTGTTCGTTGGTCCAGACGTAGATCGTCGTGAAGCGGATCGACGGCAGGATGACGCCGAGCGCGAAGCAGATCGCCGCCGTCAGGATGAATAGCGCCAGCAGGAAATTGCGCACTGGCGACCGCCCGCCAACGCCGACCATGGGGCGCGCCCGCTCGGCGCGCGCGTGCTCGGCCCGCATCGGCGCGAAGGCGAACACGTTGAGCCAGGCGTAGGCGAGGATCATGAACACGACGGCGGCGGTGAAGAAGTAGACGCCCGAGAGGCTGCGCGCGTCGTAGATCCCCGAGCTCTTGAGGAAGAAGATCATCAACGCCAGCACGAGTACATCGTGCATCGACCACTTGCCGAGCCATTCGAGCGCGCGCAGCCGCCGGTACTGGCGCTGAAGCACGTCCATCGGCATCGTCGTCAGGATGATGAGGTAGAGGATCTTGAATACCGGCAGCAGGATCGAGAACACGAACACGATCGCGCCAAGGAAAATCTGGTTGCGCTGGATCAGCGTCCACACCGTCGAGATCAGCGAGAACTCGGTCGAGAAGAAGTAAAATTTAGTGAGCTTGATCGATGGCAGGCTGACGCCTAGCGCCAGGCAGATGCTGGCGCCGATGATCGCGATGCTCAGCAGGAACCGCCGCCCGCCGAGCGCGACGCGCGCACGGCCGCTGGGTGTGGTCGGTTGAGTTCTCGGCTCGAGCGTCGTCGTCATCCTGCGCCTCGCTAGCCGCTTTCAGGGCACCCCGTTTCGGCCATGACGTACAAACGCTGGCCTGGCGCTTAACCGGTCGAAGTAGTCATTCACGGCTGCAAAGTGGGGTCGGTCGGGTATCGGTGTCTCGAACCATCTGTTCAAGGCGAGCCCAATCGGAATATCGGACACGGTGAAATGAGTGTCCGCAATATAGGCCCGGCTCCGTAGCTGTCTTTCCAGAATTTCGACGTTCTTCGACCATTCCCGGAGTGACGCTGCGATTTCGGCGGGATCGGCGAAGGCGGGGTTCTTTCGAACGAGAGCTTGAAAGGCGTAACGCCAGGAGTTGTTGAACTCGGTCGCCTGCCAGTCCATCCACATTTCGATCCGGGCTCGACGCGCCGCGTCCGCGGGCAGCAGATCGTCGCGGCCGTTGGAACTCGCGAGGTAGCGAACAATCGAATTAGACTCCCAAAGCACGACGTCGCCGATAATGGCGACCGGGATGAGGCCGTTGGGATTGAGGCTCAAGAATTCGGGCGCATTGGTGGCGCGAAAGCCGGAACCCCAATCCTCTCGGGTATACGGCACGCCGATCTCGTCGCAGGCCCACAGCACCTTGCGGACATTGATGGAGGACGCCTTGCCCAACAGCCGGATCATGGTGACGCCTCGCATCAGCGAGAGGTAAATTGCAAAATTTCGCCGCCCGCTGGCCCCCAGCGGACGGCGCAAATCTCGTCGAGCGCGTGCGGCGTGGCCGTCAGGCGACGGCGGTGTGCTTGACGCCCTTTTCGGCGAGCATTTCCTGAAGCTCGCCGGCCTGGAACATCTCGCGGACGATGTCGCAGCCGCCCACGAATTCACCTTTGACGTAGAGCTGCGGGATCGTCGGCCACTCGCTGAAAGCCTTGATTCCCTCGCGGATGCTCATGTCCTCGAGCACATTGACGTCGTGGTACTCGACGCCCAGATACTTCAGGATCTGGTCGACTTGACCGGAGAACCCGCACTGCGGGAAGTTCTTGGTGCCCTTCATGAAAAGCACCACATCGTTGCTGGAGATCTGCTTACGGATCCAGTCGTTGACTGCCTGCTCGCTCATCTCGTGTCCTTCGGTCTGAGGCGGCTCGTCGCCGCCACCCATTTCGCGCGCATTATAGACGTGGGCCCGATTTGCGACAAGTCAATGGTGCGTCGCTCTGGCAGGTGAATGCCGGTGAGTTCCGGTGAAGTTTTGGTCAGGGAACCGTCGGTACGTGACGATCGTTTTCCCTTAGATTCAGTGATCGGAGAATTCAATGGGCACGACCGAAGAAGATCGCAAACGTCATCAAGAAGAGAAGATTGACGAGGCTATTCAAGAGACTTTCCCGGCGAGCGATTCCGCGGCGGTGGGAGAGGCAACCGGCACTGAGCCCGCTAAACGGCCGAAAGACCGGCTTCCTCCTCTCATCAGCGAGGACGAGATCGAGCGCGCCCGGCGCGGCGATGAGCATGAGCAGAACGACAGTATTAAAAGGTCACGTTAACGCTCGGGGCCGGTGCAGCCGCGCCGATCGCCTGATCAGCTATCCTTCACCGCGGTGGTCAGCGCGAGCGCGTGGAGAACGCCACCCATGCGCCCTTCAAGCGCGTCATAGACCATCTTGTGCTGCTGGACCCGGTTCTTGCCCTTGAACTGGGGTGCAACCACATGCGCCGCGTAGTGATCCCCGTCGCCCGCCAAATCCTTGATCGTCACCTCGGCGCCGGGAAACCGGTCCTTGATGAGTTTCTCGATGTCACTGGCATTCATGGGCATCGCGCAAGATCCTTGGTGCTATCGTCGTTTGCGACAGTGTAGTCGACCGGGCGCCGGCCAGGAAGCTCAACGCGCTTCACCGACGAACAACGCTTGGATCTCTTCGATGCGACCGAGTGCGGCGGGGCTGAGCGGTCCCTTCTCGATCGCCGAAATCGCACCGGCGACCTGCTCGTAGGTGGCGACGCCGACCTGCGTGGTCGAGAGCGACGGTTGCGAGATGACATAGCGGGTCGCGAGTTCGACGAGATCGGCAGCGTGGCCTTCCTCGATCAACGGCCGGAAGCGGCGGGCGCGCTCGACGTCGCGGCCATAGTCGGCGCCCGAGCCGATCGGCGGCACCACGGCCCAGCCGCGCGGATGACGCGCCGTTTCGCCACTGAGCGCACCGCCGGCCAAAGCCCGGATGCCGATCGTGCCGATGCCTGCTTCGTGCGCGCGCACCATCAGGCGGCGATAGTCGTGGGCGGGGTAGTTCGCCGCGATCGGCGCGACCGGCGACGGGTTGAGCGCATTGATGCAGACCTGCGCCGTATCGAACACGCCGGCCGCGACCACGCGGTCGATCTCGTCCATGTTGCCGAGTGCGGTGAAGCCCATGAACCGAATCTTGCCGGCTTTGCGCAGGCGCTCTAACGCCGGGATCACTTCATCGAGGATTTGTTTCGCAGTGATCGTCTCGCCGCTGCCGTCGGGCGCCAGGACATTGTGGAGCTGATACAGATCGACGTGATCGCGATCCATCCGCTTTAGGCTGTCGTCCAGCGATGTGGTGATCCGTGCGGCGATGTTACTACGATCGCCGACGAGCACGCGCACTTTGGTGCCGATGATGACGTTCGGCTTGAGCTTTTTCAGCAGTTTGCCGAGATTGATTTCAGAGACGCCGTCGCC
>LNEA01000437.1 GCA_001464855.1 Rhizobiales bacterium Ga0077530 | reverse complement strand
CGCACGAGCGTCGGGCTCATCTTGTCGCGCCATTTCGGGAGCTGGTCGGAGAAGCGCGCATTCCACAGCGCCGTCGAGACGACGAGCCACATCGGCTCGGTCGGCTCCATGTCGTCGCCCATCGGTTCGACGATGGCGCCGAGATCGCCGAGCGCGTCGGCGACCGCTTCGCAGCGCATGAGCACTTCTGAATCGACGACGGTGTTGCCGAGGTACGGTCGCCAGCCGATACGTAGGCCCTTGAGATCGCCCTCGCCGCGCGCGGCATCGACTAGGCCCTCGGTCGACGCGCCAAACGAGTGGATGTCCGACGGATCGGCGCCGCCCATGGCCGCGAGCATGAGCGCAGTGTCCATGACGGTGCGCGTCGTCGGTGTGATGTAGCTCATGTTGCCGAAGGTATCGGGCGCCATGTCGTGCGGCACGAGGCCGAGCGACTGCTTGAAGCCGACGACGCCACAGCAGGCCGCCGGAATGCGCGTCGAGCCGCCAGCATCCGTGCCGATTGCGAGCGGGCCGACGCCGACCGCAGTGGCCGCCGCTGCGCCGCCCGAGGAGCCTCCGCTGGTGCGGCTGGGGTCGTAGGGATTGCAGGTTCGGCCGAACAGCGGCGCTTCGGTGAACGGCATATGCCCGAACTCCGGCGTCGTCGTCTTGCCCATCAGAATCGCGCCGGCGGATTTCAAGCGCGCGACCGACACGGCGTCGACTTGGGGCACGTTGTGCTCGTACATGAGCGACGCAAAAGTCGTGCGCACACCCTTGGTGTTGACGAGGTCCTTCACGTGCAGCGGTACGCCGTGAAGCGGACCGAGATCATCGCCGCGCGCGACGGCCTCGTCGGCGGCTTTCGCATCGCGTAACGCATCGTCAGCGCAGATGGTGATGAAGCAGTTGAGTGCGGCTTGCGCCTGCTCGGCGCGCGCGAGTGTGGCTTGCATGACCTCGACCGCGGACGCCTTGCGGTCACGAACGAGGGCGGCGATTTCGGCGGCGCCGAGCCAGGCAAATGAACGGGACATGCGGATCACTTCTCCTTCGCAATGCGCGGAACAAGCGCATGATCAGCTTAGGGGATTGCCCACGCGGGAGTCGACCGGCTTAACCGCGAACCAGAAAACCCCCGCGTGCAGATCACCCGGGCCGGAGGTCGACGTCGCGTACAGTTTGCTTGCCACGGCGTGTGCTTCTGGGCGACCCTGGCGGCGTGGAAGGGGTTCGCGTGCTCTGCGCCATTGGTTTGGAAGGGCCAACGCGGGATGCAGGATGACGAAACATCGGCGTCGGGATGGGCGCTCGACATCGCCGCTTTCATCGTGCTGCCGTGCATACTCCTGATGGTGTACGCCTACGTTTACATGACGTACTTCATGCCGTCGCCGTACGCGGGCGTGGTGTTGCAGGATGGCGTGCAGTATGTGTCGGCGCGCCGGTTCGAGACGCATGGTCTCGAGTCATTGTCGGCTGGCAGCACCACAATCGAGCGCAAGGCATGGTCGGCGTCGGCGGTCGCACGCGACGCACCATCGACGGTCACGGTCCTGATCCACGGCTACAACGCGCAGGAAGGCAAGGTCGCCCTCTACTTCGCCGATCTCGCCAGATCGCTGCGGACCGACGCCGGGCACTTGGGGCCGCTCTTCGTCTTCGACTGGCCGGCGGTCGCCGTACCACTCGACGAGCTGCCAACAACGCAGCGCCTGCGGCATGATCTGCGCAGTCAAACGAGGAACACCTGGTCCCAGCCGGCCTACGAGTTCAACGCCTACAAGATCGATCAGCGGAACGCGGCGTCGGTTGGCACGACGGCATTCGCAGCCCTTCTGAAGGATCTGTCGGCGTCACCCGGCACCACCATCCAGGTCGTCGCGCACAGCATGGGCTGCTATCTCCTCGCGCGCGCCATGCAACAGGATCCCGCGACGTTCTCCCGGATCGGGTCGATGATCTGGCTGGCGCCCGACGTCGACGCCACGGCAATTCGCGAGCCCTGGTTTCGTGCAGCGGTCGAGCGCATGAGGACCGGCCTCTTCGTCCATTATTCGCGCAACGACACGACACTTTCGGTGCTGTCACGGGCCGCCAACGGAACACCGCGACTGGGAGCCACTGGCCCCGGCAGCGACGGCGGAGCGCCCATGGGCAAACTGAAGTTCATCGACATGACCGACGTGTTCGGCGCCGACGCGGTGCACACAGGATACCTCCGCAAAAACAGCCCGAGCCTGCCGCTGATCGCGAGACAGATCGCGATCGCACACTGAGAGTGCTCGCGGCGCCGGGATCAACCATACCGAGCCGGGCGCCGCCATGTACGAACGAGCCCCCTTGCCTTATGCCCTCATTTGCGTGCAAGGACAGTGAGTCTCGCCGGCGGCCCCGGCGGGCATCGGCCCGCATTCCGGCCCAACTAGAAAAAATATCCACAAAGCGGGCGGTTGGACACGTCAACGTTCTCGGGAGGAACGACACTTGAATGCACCTGTAACGGCCGCGCAAGCGGGCCGCGCGGCGTCGAGCAGCGCCGATGTCATTGCTGTTGATCGGCTGTCTCTGACGTACGGAGGCAGCGGCGAGGGTGTCCTCGCTCTCTCCGACATCACATTCTCTATCTCAGACGGTGAATTTATTTCGGTGGTCGGCCCCTCTGGATGCGGCAAGTCCACCCTGCTCAAGATTCTGGCCGGCCTGCTGCCGCCGAGCGAGGGTGTGGCAACGCTCAGCGGGAGTCCGATCCGTGGTGCGCGGCGCGATATCGGCGTCGTCTTCCAAACGCCCGTCCTCTTTCCCTGGCGCACTGTGCTGCAGAACGTCCTGCTGCCCGCCGACGTGCAGAGGCTCGACAAGGAGAAGATGCGCCAACGCGCGATGGATCTCATCCGGCTGGTCGGGCTCGAGGGCTTCGAGAACCGATATCCTCGCGAGCTGTCGGGCGGCATGCAGCAGCGCGTCGGTATCATCCGCGCGCTGATCCATGATCCGGCGATCCTGCTGATGGACGAGCCGTTCGGCTGCAGCGGATCTGGATGGAAAGCGGCAAGACGATCCTGTTCATCACGCATTCGACGTCCGAAGCGGTGTTTCTCGCCGACCGCGTCATCGTCATGACGGCGCGACCGGGAAAGATCGGCGACGTGTTCAAGGTCGACCTGCCCCGCCCACGCAAGCTCGACATCATGAATACCGAAGTCTTCGGCGCCTACGTGAAGCGCATCCGCGTCGCACTCAATGCCGATGGAGGACTGGACTGATGGGCACCGCGAAAAATTTCATTCTGCGGCTTCTGCTGATCGCGGCCGTCCTCGCCGTATGGGAATTCCTGGTCAAGCTCACCGCGGTTCCCGAGTACATCCTGCCGGCGCCGTCGCGCATTTTCTTCTCGATGTACAACGGCATCAGAACCAACGTCTATCCGGAGCATTTCTTGGTCACGCTGACCGAAACGCTCCTTGGGTTCCTGTTCGGTACGGTGCTGGCGTTCATTCTCGGCACGATCGTCGCGCTGAGCCGCAAGGTCGAGTACTTCCTCTATCCCTTCATCGTCATGTTCCAGGCGATGCCGAAGGTGGCGCTCGCACCGCTGATCATCGTGTGGTTCGGCCTCGGCCTGACGTCCAAGGTGATCAATGCGGCGCTGGTCGCCTTTTTCCCGCTGATGGTCAACACGATCGTCGGATTGCGCTCGGCGGAGGAGGACCGCATCAACCTGATGCGCTCGCTCGCAGCCTCGCGCACGCAGATCTTTTTCATGCTCCAGCTTCCCAACGCGCTCCCCTACATCTTCGCCGGACTCGAGATCGCAATGATCTTCGCGCTCATCGGCGCCATCGTCGCCGAGTTCGTCGGGGCCGAAAAGGGACTAGGGATGCTGATCCAGAGCATGAACTTCAACATGGATGTGGCGGGGCAATTCTCGATCCTGCTGATCCTGTCGCTGCTCGGCCTGGTGCTGAACGGCATCGTCACGCTGGCCCGCCGGCGCCTCCTCTTCTGGGAGACGGTGAACACGGGCGAAGACACAGCAAGCTCATCAAAAAAGGGAGGTTCAGTATGAAGAGACTGCTCGGACTAGCCGTCGGCGTTGCCGCTGTCGGCAGCGTGCTCGCCGTCACGGCGGCTGAAGCGCAGACCAATGTCCGCGTCGGCTGGTGCGCTCGCACAGTGAGCTCGGCGGCGGCACCATTCGCCATCGCCACCAAGATGGGCTGGTTCGAAAAGATGGGCATCACCGTCACGCTTGTGCCGGTGCCAGGCTCGGGTGATTGCGCCAAGTTCGTCGCGACGGGCGAGACCCTGCTCGCGCTGCCTTCGGTCGAGCCGGTCATCGTCATGCGCGCCCAGGGCGCCAAGATCAAGACGTACTACACGGCCTATCTCGGCAACATCTACGGCCTCGCTGTACCCGTCGACAGCAAGGTCCAGACTATAAAAGACCTGAAGGGCAAGAAGATCGGTGTGATCGGTATGGCCTCGGCAAGCGCGATCATCGTACGCGCGCTCGCCAAGGAAGAAGGCATGGACCCCGACAAGGACATCTCGGTCGTTGTCGCCGGTGAAGCCGGACAAACCGCGGCGCTCGTCCGCAACGGCTCGGTCGACGCTCTGTCGCAGTTCGACACGCAGTACGCGCTGGTCGAAAATGCGGGCGTGAAGCTGCGCCGTCTGAAGCACCCCTCGATCGACAAATTCCCCTCGAATGGCTTCATCGCGCTCGAAGAGACTTTGGTCAAAAACCGCAAGGAAGCGGTGGCGGTCGCTCAGGGCTATGCCATGGGCACGCTGTTTGCGATCAACAATCCCGAAGCTGCGATCCGCATCATGTGGGATCTGTGGCCGCAGACGAAATCCACGAGCAAGGACGAAGCGACCGCGCTTACGCATGACATCGCCACGCTGAACGCGCGCGCTGTGTCGTGGCGGCTCGAGTCGGTCGGCGCCAAACAGTGGGGCGAGAATCTCGTCGAGAATTATCAGGCCTATTTCGACTGGCTCCTCGCGAACGGCACGGTCAAGGAGAAGGCGTCGGCAGCGGACGTTCTCGACAACTCGCTGCTTGGCGACATCAACAAATTCGACTCCGCGGCAGTCATCAAAGCCGCCAAAGAGTGGAAGCCGAAGTAACTCGGCCGCCCACCTATCGACGCAAAAAAAGCGGCCGGAGCCCTTGGTGGGCTTCGGCCGCTCTCTTGTTGGGATCGAGGTGCCTCAATGCGCCATCAGCACCGGCACCATCGCGTGAGCCAGCAAGTGGCTGGTCGCGCCGCCGAAGATCATGTGGCGAAGTCGGCTTTGCGTGTAGGCCCCTTTGATGATGAGATCAGCGCCGAGCTTGGTCGCCTCCTGCATCAAAGCGTCGCCGGGCTTGCGTCCTTCGAGACCGAGCGTCAGTTCGCGCGCCTTGATGCCATGTCCGGCAAGCCAATCGCAGCATTGCTCACCCGAGGGACCGGGCACCGTGATCCCCTCCATGGTGAGAACGGTGACGCTTTTCGCAAGCTTCAGCAGTGGCAGCGCGTCGGCATTGGCGCGGGCCTGCTCAGTCGAGCGGTTCCATGAAATAACAATGTTGTCGCCAAAGGATTTCGGCGCGATCGGCGGTGCGATCAGCATCGGGCGACCGCTCTCGAACAACATTCCCTCCAGCGTCGTCATACGCGGCCCCGCGGCCTCATTGGTCGGGCGGCCCAAAACGGCGATGTCGTACACGCGGGCGAGTGAGCCTAGTCCGGAGTCATCGACGGAGGCCCCGGCTTTCCAGCGCCGGCGCGGTGCCTGACGGCCAGCGAAGTAGTTGTCGAACCCTTCCCGCGCCTTGGCGACATACCCGCCGTCGTTCCAGTCGGCCGGGGGGAACGTCACCGCGACGATCGGATCCGGGGCAACGATCTCGACATGGACCGGCCGGAGCGCGATTCCCTCGACCAAGCTCTCGAACTTGGCCGCAAGCTGGTCGGCGGTCGCAAGCACGGACGGCATGCTGTCGCTCTGATCGCATGGCACGAGGATCGTTTTCATTCAGCCCTCCATTTGTGGTCGAGTTCCAAGACCGGACCTATTCGCAGGGCTACTCCGCCAGCCCGCCAGCGACATCCCCGCTCGGGAAACAGACGAATCGATGCCCGTTGTGCGGGCTTATGAGCCAACACTAGCATGATAAAAGGAAATTTGCGCCAGCCGTCGGCCATCACCGGCCCCGGTCAAGCGGCCAGCAGCCGGCCCGACAGTCCGTCAGCGATCAGGCGGCGTGTCTCGGGGATGCCGTAGAGCGCGATGAAGGAGCCGAAACGCGGGCCCTGCGATTCCCCGAGCAGGACCTCGTAGATGCCACGGAACCAGTCGCGGAGCGTGTCCTTGTCGTAGCCGTTCGACTTGCCGGCCTCGTAGACGATGTTCTGCAGCGTTTCAGCAGTGGCGTCGGGCGCGGCGTCCGCCAGCGCCCGGTCGAGAGCTGCGAGCGCCGCTGCCTCAGTGGCCGTTGCCGCGCGAAACTGCTTCTGCGGCTTCACGAAGTCGGCGTAGTAGCGCACCGCATAACCGACGAGCTTGTCGAGCAGCGGATAGCGCTCGGGGCTGGCGCCCGGAACATGCCGCTTGATGAAGCCCCAGAGCACGCCCGCGTCATGGGCGTTCGAGGCCGAGACGAGGTTGAGCAGCAGCGCGAACGAGATCGGCAGTTCGGCGGCCGGTGGATGGCCTGAATGAATATGCCACGCCGGGTTCTCGAGCCGTTGCTTCGGCGATTCGCTCGGGAACTTGGCGATGTGGGCCAGATACTCGTCGACCGCCTTCGGGATGACATCGAAAAACAGCCGCTTCGCCGTCTTGGGCTTTTGGTACATGTACAGCGACAGGCTTTCCGGGCTGGCGTAGGTCAGCCACTCCTCGATCGACAGGCCGTTGCCCTTGGTCTTGGAAATCTTCTGGCCCTTGTCGTCGAGGAACAGCTCGTAGTTGAACCCCTCCGGCGGCGTCGAGCCGAGCGCCTTGCAGATCCGCGACGACAGCGCGACGGAATCGATCAGGTCCTTGCCCGCCATCTCGTAGTCGACGTCGAGCGCGACCCAACGCATCGCCCAGTCGGCCTTCCACTGGCACTTGACGGCCCCGCCTGTGACCTTGGTCTCGACCTTCTCGCCGGTCTCGGGATCGAGATAGACGATCGTGCCGGCCTTGGCATTGCGCTCCACCATCGGCACCTGGAGCACGCGACCGGTGCGGGGTGAGACCGGCAGGAAAGGCGAATAGGTGGCGCGGCGCTCCGGCCCGAGCGTCGGCAGGATGATGTCCATTACCTGGTCGTAGACCTCGAGCATCCGCAGCAGCGTCGCGTCCATCATGCCGGAGCGGTAGCAGTCGGTCGCCGAAAGAAACTCGTACTCGAACCCGAACTGATCGAGGAACGACCGCAGGCGCGCGTTATTATGATGGGCGAAGCTCTCGTGTGTGCCGAACGGGTCCGGCACGCTGGTCAGCGGCTTGTCGAGATATTCGGCCAGCATATCGCCGTTGGGGACGTTGCCCGGCACCTTGCGCAGGCCGTCCATGTCGTCGGAGAAGCAGACGAGCCGGGTCTTGCGGCGCCCTTCCGTCAGCACTTCGAAGGCGTGCCGCACCATACTGGTCCGCGCGACCTCGCCGAAGGTGCCGATGTGCGGCAGGCCCGAGGGCCCATAGCCGGTCTCGAATACGACGGGCCTCTGTGGGTCACCGCCGAGCCGATCCAGCCGCGCAATCAGGCGGCGCGCTTCCTCGAAGGGCCAGGCACGGCAAGCGTGCACCACCGCCAGTTCGTCGGGGTCGATCCCGTTGTGGGTATTCGGAATGGTCATGACGGCGTGCGGCGACGCCAGCCGCGCCGCCTTCTCCATGGTGTTTTGACAGGTGGCGAACCCTATGGACCTCGTCGCATGGCGTCAACGCACCCATCGCTTTTTGCGCAACCACGGCGCTTATGACGTGTTCATCAACCATGGAATAGCGTCCTGCCCGTCCCGGCCTTGCGCGGGCGCGGGCGTTCGCGGTATGGCTGCGGCGGACGCCGCCGCGCGGCACGAGCGCTTTTTCGGCATTTTCCCGCCCTTGTTGCGCAGCATCCTGAGCAGACAATCGACCGGCGCCGCAAGGCCGCCGACCCAACCTTCAACCTTCGCATGAGCGGGAGGAATTCCATGGCCGTAAAAGTCGCAATCAACGGGTTCGGACGGATCGGGCGCAATGTGTTGCGCGCCATCATCGAGAGTGGCCGCACCGATATCCAGGTCGTCGCGATCAACGATCTAGGGCCGGTCGAAACCAACGCCCACCTGATGCGCTACGACAGCGTGCACGGACGCTTCCCGGGCCAGGTGAAAGTTTCGGGTGACACGATCGATGTCGGCCGCGGCCCGATCAAGGTGACGGCTGTCCGCAACCCGGCCGAACTCCCGCACAAAGATCTCGGCGTCGAGATCGCGCTCGAGTGCACGGGCATCTTCACATCGAAGGAAAAAGCCTCGGCGCATCTCACTGCCGGCGCCAAGCGCGTCATCGTCTCGGCGCCCGCTGACAACGCCGACCTCACCGTCGTCTACGGCGTCAATCACGACAAGCTTACGAAAGACCACCTCGTCATTTCAAACGCGTCGTGCACGACCAACTGCCTGGCACCGGTCGTCAAGGTGCTGAACGACGCGGTCGGCATCGAAAAAGGGTTCATGACGACGATCCACGCCTACACCGGTGACCAGCCGACGCTCGACACCATGCACAAGGATCTCTACCGCGCTCGCGCCGCGTCACTGTCGATGATCCCGACGTCGACCGGTGCCGCCAAAGCGGTCGGCCTCGTGCTCCCGGAACTCAATGGCAAACTCGACGGCGTTTCCATTCGCGTGCCGACCCCGAATGTGTCGGTCGTCGATCTCAAGTTCGTGGCCAAGCGCGCCACGACCGTGAAGGAGATCAACGAAGCGATCCAAGCGGCCGCTGCGAAGGGCCCGCTCAAGGGCATTCTGGCGGTGACGGCCGAGCCCAACGTCTCGATCGACTTCAACCACGATCCGCATTCGTCGACCTTCGCCCTCGACCAGACCAAGGTCATGGACGGCACGCTGGTGCGCATCCTCACCTGGTACGACAACGAGTGGGGCTTCTCGAACCGCATGAGCGACACAGCGGTCGCGGTCGGCAAGCTGATCTAGCGCTGCTCTTTAAGGGCGGCGTTCTCAAACGCCGTCAGATCGGGAGGATCGCGAGTGGCTGCCTCGGCGGCCGCCTCGCGAACCTTCCCAGCGGCCTCCGCGACGCGTTCCTGGTGATGCGTCGCGACCAGTGCCTTCGACGGGATCGGTGATGACAAGCCGCGCAGATCGCGGCGATCAGAATTGCGAAAAGGCTCGCGAGAGCGGTGCGCAGCCAAAGTCTATCGCGGAGCAGGCGTCGTAAGCGGGCAATACTGAAATTCAGGGTCATGTGGCCTCCGCACTCTCAACGCCAGCACCCACCTCCAAGTTTCACCGTCAACCTCCCCCGAAATAGCGAACACTCCACCGCATGTTGCGCTGCACAAGCGCCTTTCACTGCGCGCCACCGCCGAACTGGTCTTGATCGAGCGACAAAATAATGAGACCTTTCTTCTCGCATCGCAGACCTTCCTCATGGCCGGTCCCGACGCGAAACAAATGATCGCGCGCTAACGAGCAGGCACCATCAGAAGGCCGGCCGAGCGCAAACAGGGAGGTTACAGTCTACTCCTCGTCGGTGTAACGGCTACCGCGCCGGCCGTTGCACAGGACAAGCCGATCAAGATCCGCATTCAGTCGGTGATCCCGACCTCGGCGGACGAAGTCACCATGCTCAAGGATTTCGCCGCCGACGTCGCCGCGCTAACCGGCAACACGGTGACGATGGAAGTGCTGCCCGCCGGCGCCGTCGTCGCAGTCAACGATACGCTCGACGCGGTCGACAAGGGCCTCATCGAAGCTGGCTTCGCATGGACGCACTACTGGTCCGGCAAGCATCCCGCCGCGACGCTGTTCGGGTCGCCTGCGGCCGGCTCGGGTGTCGGGCTCGACAATCTCGCCTGGCTCGCGTGGTTCCAGTTTGGTGGCGGCCAGCAGCTCTATGACGAGCTGTGGACGGAGATGAAAGTCAACGTCAAGGGTTTCATCCTTCAGCCTGTCGGCCCCGAAGCGCTCGGGTGGTTCAAGAACCCGATCAAGGATATGGCGGACTTCCGCAAGCTGCGCTTCCGCACGCCGCCCGGCATCCCCGGCCAGATCTATCGTGACATCGGCGTCGCATCGGTGGCGATGGGCGGCGGCGACATCCTCCCTGCACTCGAGAAGGGCGTGATTGACGCGGCCGAGTGGTGCTGCCCGAAACCAGACATGGTGTTCGGCTTCCAGAAAGTGCTGAAGCACTACTACCTCGAAGGTCTGCACCAGAACGTCGTCAACGCCGACATGTATCTCAACGGCGACGTCTGGAAGAAGATGTCGAAGCACCAGCAAAAGGCGATGGAAGTCTCCGCCAACGCCGCGATGATGAAGGCGCACTCCTACCGCATCGCCGAGAACGGCAAGGCGCTGAAGGAACTGGTCGAGAAGCACGGGGTCCAGCTTCACGCCACGCCCGACGCCTACTTCAAGGAGTATGGCGACGCCGCCCGCAAGGCATTTGAGAAGCACGCGGCCGAGAACGCATTCTTCAAGAAGGTGTGGGACAGCCAGCGCGCGTTTGCCGACGTCGCGATCCCGTTCTGGGCTCGCGCACAGAAGGCCAATGCCGGTCTCACCGGCGCCTATGCGGCCTCGCTCGAAAAGAAATAACGCTCAATGACGGCGGTCGCGGAGCATTTCCGCGACCGCCATCCGATACTTCGCGTCGCGGGGGATGAAAGCGATCGCGCCACGCACGGCGGCGCGCGCGACATCCCAAGTGAAGGACGCCCGGGGGGCAACCGTATGGCCAAAGGACCGGAGCCGGCGCCTAATGCGACGCCAGTGCTGACCGACGAGCTGATTGCGGGTCGTCGTGAGACGGGCGCGCCGATGCCCGATGACATGCCGCGGTGGATGGCCGGCACGATCATCGGGATCGATACGCTCAACCTGTGGGCCGGCCGCGTGTTCGCATGGCTCACCCTGCCGCTGATCTTCACGATGATGTACGAGATCACGGCGCGCTATCTGTTCACTGCGCCGACGGTTTGGGCCTACGACATGAGTCGGTTTCTGTACGGTGCCATGTTCGTGCTCGGCGCCGGATACGCGCTGTCGAAGGGCGTCCATATCCGCTCCGACTTTCTCTATCGCAACTGGTCAGAGCGAACGCAGGGCCTCGTGGACCTCGTGCTCTACATCGTCTTTTTCTTCCCGACCATGATCATCCTGCTGTGGGTCTGCGGTGACTGGGCGCTGACGTCGCTCGTGCGCGGCGAGCGCGGCATGGACACCGCGTGGGCGCCGCTGCTCGGCCCGGTCCGAATGTCACTGCCGATCGGCATCGCGCTGCTGACCTTGCAAGGCTTCGCTGAATCGCTCAGGGCCGCCTACGCGGCGAAAACCGGAAAGTGGCCCCAATAATGAGTCCCGAGATCATCGGCCTTCTCATGGTCGGGGCGATGCTGTTCGCCATTTTCATCGGCTTCCCGATTTCGTTCACGCTGCTCTTTCTCGGTATCGTTTTCGGTTACTGGGGTTTTGGCCCCCTGGTGTTCTACCTGCTGACGCTCCAATTCAACGCGTCGATGATGGAGCAGACACTGGCCGCGGTGCCGCTGTTCATCTTCATGGGCGTGATGATGGAGCAGGCGAACCTGATGGAGCGCCTGTTCGACAGCGTCCAGAAGCTGCTCGCGAACGTGCGCGGATCGCTCTACCTCGCGGTCATGTTCGTTGCGACGATTTTCGCCGCGGCGACGGGCATCGTCGGCGCCTCCGTCACCATCCTCGGCATCATGGCCGGCAAGCCGATGATCCGCTCGGGCTACGACGTCCAGCTCTCTTCGGGATTGATCGCGGCCGGCGGCACGCTCGGCATCCTGATCCCGCCGAGCATCATGCTCGTCGTCATGGGGCCGGTACTCGAAGTGCCGGTGACAACACTCTTTGCGGCGGCCATCATCCCAGGGCTACTGCTCGCCGTGCTGTTCACCGGTTACGCGATGATCCGCTGCTGGATCAATCCCGCGCTCGGGCCACCGCTCCCCGAAGAGCTCCGCGCCAAGAGCATGCGCGAGGTCTGGGTCGATTTCTTCGCTGGGCTGGTCCCGCCGGCGGCGCTCGTCATGGCCGCCCTCGGCAGCATCATCTTCGGCCTCGCCACCCCTACCGAGGGCGCAGGCTTCGGCGCGTTCGGCTCATTGGTCCTCGCGTTGGCGTACCGGAAGTTGACGCTGCGCAACCTCGCCGACTCGCTGATCAAGACGTTGGAAATTTCGGTCCTGATCCTGTTCCTGGTCGCGGCTTCGAATTTTTTCGGCGCCGTTTTTGCCCGCCTCGGCACTCCGACCATGCTCACCGAGGGGCTCCTCCAGCTCGACCTTAACCGCTACGTGATCCTCGCGATCCTGATGGGAATGATCTTCCTGCTCGGCTGGCCACTCGAATGGGTGCCGATCGTGCTGATCGTGGTCCCGTTCCTGCTGCCCCTTGTCGCCAAACTCGGGTTCGACAAGGCGTGGTTCGGCATCCTCGTCGCGGT
>LNEA01000436.1 GCA_001464855.1 Rhizobiales bacterium Ga0077530 | reverse complement strand
GCCGACGCGGGAGACTTGAGCGCGGCGCCGAGATAGTCGCGCAAGGCATCGAGCTTGTCGCGCGCCACGGTCAGTCCCGCTGCCATCGCGTGACCACCACCCTTCAGCAGCAGGCCGTCCACCGTTGCCGCCCGCACCGCCGCGCCGATATCGACATCGGCGATCGAGCGGAGCGATCCCGTGCCCTGTCCGCCTTCTTCCCAGGCGATGACACACGCGGGACGACCGAACCGCTCGACGAGCCGGCTCGCCACCAGCCCGACCACGCCCTTGTGCCAGCGCTCGGACGCGACCACCAGCATCGGCAGATCCGGCGTCTCGTCGACCAGCCGGTCGGCTTCGGCGACGGCTTCCTCCAACATCTGCGTCTCGATGGTCTTGCGCTCGCGGTTGAGCTTGTCGAGTTGAACGGCAATGCGCGCCGCTTCCGTCTCGTCATCCAGATGCGCCCGCCCGCATTGATCCTGGGCCCAAGCACAAAGCCCAGCACATACGGCGTCGGCGGCTGATTGATGCCGGCGGCATCGATGAGTGCCCGCAATCCGACGTTGCGGCGCTGGCGCATGACTTCGAGGCCGCGCGTGACATAAGCACGATTGAGCGACTTGAGCGGCACCACGTCACACACCGTCGCGAGCGCCACGAGGTCGAGCATCCCGATGAGGTCAGGCGGCGTTACAGCGGCGCTGTAGTGCCCGCGTGTGCGCAGCTCGCGCGCCGTCGCCACCAGCAGCATGAAGACGACGCCGGCGGCGCAGAGGTGGCCGAGGCCGGAGAGATCGTCCTGCCGGTTTGGATTGACGACGGCGGCAACGTCGGGCAGCCGCTCGTCGGCCTGATGGTGGTCGACAACGAGGACGTCAACGCCGGGCCGATGCGCCGGTGCGAGCGGCTCGAAACTCGTCGTGCCGCAGTCGACGGTGACGATGAGTTGGGCGCCCTTCTCGACGAGGCTCTTGATCGCGGGAATGTTGGGGCCGTAACCCTCGAACATGCGGTCGGGGATGTAGATCGTCGCGTCGAGATCGTGCGCGAGAAAGAACCGGCGCATAAGTGCCGACGAACACGCGCCGTCCACATCGTAGTCGCCGAACACCGCGACCCGCTCGCGCTTTTGAACCGCATCGGCGAGCCGCGCGGCTGCCTTGTCCATATCGACGAGCGTGCTCGGATCCGGCATCAATGCCTTGATGGTCGGCGCGAGAACGTCCGGCACCTCATCGAGTCCAATGCCGCGCGCCGCCAGCACGCGCCCGAGCAGTTCAGGCACGCCATGGCGCTGACTGATAGCGATGGCGATATTCGCGGCGCCGGTCTCCAGCCGTTCGCGCCACGCAAAGCCACGAGCAGATGCGGTCACGCTGAGGAATGCATCGGCACTGCCGCCCACGTCTTGCTGCGGCCCCTTCCGCGCTATCGCCCGCCTCGCCATGATGCCCCCACTTCGGTCACGCGAGTTGTAGATGATTCGCTGCTGTGCACGGCAGCGCGGCCGATCAGGCCCGGGCCTTCGCCTGCCGCTTTGCCACCGCGTCGAGTTCCATCAACTCACGCATCAGTCCCTCGAAATGCCTGAGCGGCACCATGTTGGGGCCGTCGGAGGGCGCGCTGTCGGGGTCTTGGTGGGTTTCGATGAACAGGCCCGCAACGCCGACCGCCACCGCCGCCCGTGCCAGCACCGGCACGAACCGACGATCGCCGCCCGAACTGGTACCCTGACCTCCCGGCTGTTGGACGGCGTGCGTCGCGTCGAAAATCACCGGCGCACCGGTCTCCGCCATAATCGGCAGCGAGCGCATATCGACGACGAGCGTATTGTAGCCGAACGACGCGCCGCGCTCGGTGACGAGCACGTTGGGGTTGCCGCTGCCCGTGATCTTGAACTGGCCCTTCTTCACTTTGACCACGCGGCCGGTCTTCGCCGCCGCGATCAGCAGATCCGTCTGACGGCACAGGAACGCCGGAATCTGCAGAACGTCGACAACTTCCGCAAGCGTCGCGCACTGCCCGATCTCGTGGACGTCTGTGACCACCGGCAGCCCGAGGCTCGAGCGAATTTCGGCGAACACGTCGAGTGCACCGGACAGTCCGATGCCGCGCTTACCCGCGAGCGACGTCCGATTGGCTTTGTCGAAACTCGACTTGTAGACGAGACCGAGGCCGATCCGTCCCGCGATTTCCTTGAGCGCGCTCGCCATTTCGAGCGCGTGCGCGCGGCTTTCCATCTGGCACGGTCCGGCGAAGACCGCGATCGGGCGGTCCTGCGCGAACGTCACCTTGCCGACCTGGACCACAGCGTTGGGTCGAAGCGGTTGCTCGCTGCTCATAGCTATCGCCCTTGTGCTGCCCTCCCCCGAACACTTGCGGGAAAGGGATGTTTCACGCGGCGTCTACCTGTTCGCGGCGAGATGGGCGTCGACCGATCGTTGCAGAAGCTCGGTCACGCGCACCAGTTGCTCGAAGCTGTCGCCCTCAGTGAAACGATAGATGTACAGCAGCCGGCCGCGCAGGACGACGTGGGCGAATACGCTGAGGATGAGTTTGTCGCGACCCTGCTCCGTCCGCACCTTCTGGACGAGGCTCGCATAGCAGGCCTTGTCGTCCTCGTGCACCACACCGATGAACGTCGTCGCGTTGAGCTGAACGGTATCGGTGAGTTGATTGAAGCGGTTGCGCGTTGCCGTCACTTCGGGCCCGTTGACGATGGCATCGCCCTGCTTACGCAGTTCCGTGCAGATTTCCCTCGACGTCGCCGCCTCGCGACCTCTCAGCTCATGCTCGCGGAGTTTCAGATTGACCTGGACCTGCGTGAAATCATCGAGCGTTGGACGCGTGCCGCTACGCCAGGGCGGGATCTGCTGACAGTCTGCCGCCGCCATCAGAAGCTGGTTCTGCCCCGCGAGACCGCGCTCGACCAGGTCATAAACACGGGTGTCGCTCGGATTGTTGCGATCGAGCTCGCATTGGTCGGGGTCGATGACCAGCGTGATTTGCCGACCGCCAACCGTCACCGAAACGCTCGCCGCATCCGCCACCGGCATCGACGCCAGCAGCACCGCAACCGCGAGCGCCGCTCTCACCACCCACTGCTGAATGCCCTGCATGGATTTCATCTCCCGAAGTCGGACAGAAACGTCATTCCGATGCTCTAACGTGACCCCTTGCGCGGGCCGTTGTACAACGGCGCTACGCCCTTCCCGGCCAGCGCCTCATAGCGCGGTAGATCGTCGTGCACCTCAAACCAGTCGACTTGCTCGACGATGTGCGCGTGACCGGTCGGCGGCCACGCGGCGGGATCGTCGAGCGTGCCGTGATAGAG
>LNEA01000435.1 GCA_001464855.1 Rhizobiales bacterium Ga0077530 | reverse complement strand
GGCGTCGTCGACGCTGTTGACGATGTCGGACCGGTGGACATGGTCATCGTGCCTCCCTGAATCGCGTCCATTTAGGACCGCGGATTGGGGCGCGCATCGCGCCGGGGACGTATGGCGGCCGGAGTTGCTCAGTCGGCTGGCTTTTTAAGGCCTGGGATGGTGTATAGGGGCCAACTCGGCCGCGATCGTCGGGGTCGATTGAACACTTTTTCGACCCTGAACGCTAGCTTGTCGGTTGCACGACGCACGAATAGAGGCGCGAAACTCCGGCTGCCGCGACAGTTAGAACAATCCGTGCCCGTCTAGACTTGAATAGTGTTAACGGTTATGTGAGGCGCAACTTGCGGTCACTGCGGCTTTGCCGTAGCTAACCAGACATCAGCACCTGTACCCGGCGAGTACTTGGGGGTGGGAGAGAGATATGGAAGACGTTGCCACCAAGATCATCGAAATTCTCAAGAAGCACATGAAGGAGCCGCGCGACGACATCGGGCTCTCGACTGCGCTGACTGACCTGAAGATCGAGTCCCTCGATCTTGCCATGATCGTATTCGACATTGAGGATTCTTTCGGAATCCAGATCCCCTACAACGCCAACGAGGAAGTCGAAGACTTCAAGACCGTTGGTTCCGTGGTGGATCGCGTGAAGCAGTTGTTGGAGAGCTCGGGCGCGCCCGCGAAGGCGTGATCGAACGCAGTCCCCACACAGACCACAAGCGCCGGATGAGCCTCCGGCCCTCATAGAGAAGTGCGTCCCATGACAGAGTCTAAGGGCGAGCGCCGTCGCGTCGTCGTCACCGGCGTTGGCGCCGTCACTCCGATCGGCCTCGACGTTCGCGAAATGTGGTCGTCGATGAAGGAAGGGCGCTGCGGCGTCGGCCCTGTCGAGGGGTTCGAACTCAAGGACCTTTACATCCACATCGCGGCGGAGATCAAAGGCTTCGATCCCGCCAAGCATGTGGCGAGCAAGAAGATCCAGTACGGCGACCGCTACTCATGGTTCGCGGGCCGGGCAGCCGCCGAAGCATGGGCGCAGGCAGGCCTGCCGATCCCGTATGGCAACCCGTACCGGGCAGCGTGCATCTTCGGTTCGGGCGCGGGTGGCTTCAACACCATCGAAACCGCGTACCACGACCTGTTCATCAAAGAGAAAAAAGCGACGAATCCGCTAACGCTGTTGCGCATCATCGGCTCGTCCGCGGCCGCCCACGTTGGCATCGAATACGGCATCAAGGGTCCGACGTTCGCGACCTGCTCGGCCTGCTCGACGGCGACGCACGCCATCAGCATCGGTGTCGACTACATCCGTCACGGCGTCGCCGATGTCGCAATGACTGGCGCCTCCGAAGCCGTTCTCACGCACGGCTCGATGCGGACCTGGCAAGCGATGCGCGTTCTCTCGCCCGAGGGTTGCTTCCCGTTCTCGAAGAAACGCAACGGCACCGTGCTCGGCGAAGGCGCGGGCGCGCTGGTGCTCGAGAGCCTGGAGCACGCCCAGGCACGCGGCGCGACGATCCTCGCCGAACTCAAAGGCGTCGGCATGTCGTCCGACAGCAAGGACATGGTCAACCCGGATATCGATGGCCCGCGCGTCGCGATGGAAATGGCGATTGCCGACGCTGGCCTGAAGCCGGAGGACATCGACTATCTCAACGCCCACGGCACCGCGACGGCGCTCAACGACGTCAACGAGACCAACGCGATTAAAATGGTGTTTGGCGACCACGCCCGGAAACTCGCCATTTCGTCGACGAAGTCGATGATGGGCCATCTCCTTGGCGCCGGCGGCGCAGTCGAGGCGATCGCCTCGATCAAGGCGATGCAGGAAGGCTGGGTGCCGCCGACGATCGGCCTCACCGAGCCCGATCCGAAGTGCGATCTCGATTACGTGCCGAATGTCGGACGCTCGGCCAAGGTGCGCTACGTGATGTCGAACTCGTTCGCATTCGGCGGCCTCAACGCGGTGCTTGTGTTCGGCCCGCCGCCAGGCTGAGCACAGCCGGCCCTTCCGCCCCTGCGCGACAGATTGCTTACCGCCTGACGCGCCGGCGTGCCGCGGGCGGCTCCTGCTCTCCCTGCGCCGCCTGCCCACCGGGCTGGCCGCCGCGAGGAGACGCGGTCGTGCGGGACGGGCTCGCGCATTCGGTGAGCCAAAGATCGAACACCGGATGCTGCAGGGCATTGAGGCCCGGGCTTTCGGCAAACATCCAGCCGCTGAAAATGCGCTTCAACTTGCCATCGCGCATGACCTCGTCGATCTCGACGAAGGTCGATGTCTTGGGTGTTTCAGTCGCGGCGCGCGAGTGGCAGGCGCGCGCCGTGACGCGAAGCGCGCCGAACTCTTCCGTTTTGCCAAGCGGCGCCTCGAGACGGCGGATGCGGGCCGTGACCTTGTCGAGCGCGGCAAAGACCGCGGTCTGGTTCTCGATCCGCTGAGCGTGCCGCGACCGGCATCAATCCGGCCGCAAACCAGCGCCCGATGCCTCCTCGCGGCAGTCCCACCTTCATCCGATCCTCATCTGCAGTCGCGAACGGCTTGCGTCCGAGTGTGCTTGCGCGCCGGACCACTCCGACTACTGGCCACAAGAAATGGACGACGCAATGGCCGCCGCGCCGGTCACACCCGGTATCCACGGCATAGGACAATCCCAGAATCGAGCCATCCTACCCACGCGCTATTGCGGGCGCCATGGCTTGTAGTCGCCGGTCGCCCGCGGACGTGTGCCGGCCGCCAGGATCGACCCGGCGGGACGATAGGCGTCGGGCGTGCCGGTCGCGTTGGGACGATGCGGCTTCTCCCATGGGCGCGCGACGTAGTTTTCCTCGGTCGGCGGCGTATCGACGGTGTAGTGCATCCAGCCGTGCCACTCGGGGCCGATGTTCGAGGCTTCCGCCCCGAGCGCGTACAGCACCCAGCGTCGCGGCACGCCAAGCGGCCCCACACCTTTCGATTGGATGTAGTAGCGGTTGCCCTGCTCATCAGTGCCGACGTGGCGACCGCGCAGCGCCGTATAGATCCGGTTGGACCAGGTGTTACCGCCCCACCAACTGAAAATCTCGCTGAAAACGCCCATTTCCACCTCGCGCACCGGCGCCGCAGCGGGCCCCATATCCGACGCGCTTATCGCATCGGTCTGTGGTCAAGTCCAGACGGCAAGTCCAGCGTCGGCAGGCTTCATTCTGCCTCATCCGCCAAGGTGCAGCACCACCTCGCGCTGATGGGGCCGCGCGCGGTGCTCGAACAGATAGATCCCCTGCCACGTGCCGAGCAGCAGGCGGCCGCCTCCGACCGGAATGCCGATCGATGTCTGGGTCAACGCGGCCTTGATGTGCGCCGGCATGTCGTCCGGGCCCTCGCTGGTGTGGACAACCCAGCGCATCGATGGATCGTCGGCAGGCGGTACGAGCCGGCGAAAGAACGTATCGAGGTCCCGTCGCACGTCGGGGTCGGCATTTTCTTGGATCAATAATGAGCACGACGTGTGCCGGACGAAAACGGTGAGCAGCCCCTTGTCGACAGTGGCCGCGTCGACGAATGCGCGCGCCATGTCAGTGAATTCATAGAGGCCGGCGCCTCGCGTCGACAGCGTCAGCGTCGTCTGGGGCATGGTGTCGCGCACTCCTTCGGATACATTGAACACGAGCCGTTGCAGGACGACATACTCTTGCAATCGTAACGCGTTCACACGATAGTGCGCTGCCTGAATGTGGTTCCCGCAGGTGTGATGCCCAGGGCACGCACGCACCAGCGGTCGACGCGCGACGGAAATTATTCGGGATCGGCCATTGCGGCGGTCCGGATGCACAACCTCGGCAGCGCCGTTCGGCGTTTCGCTTATTTCGCCTCTGGCGACACGATCAAACGCCCAACACACCAACGGGCGAAACGGTCATCGGGACCGCTTTGGGAGGATTCGGCGCGCTATGTGGGAATCGATGCAGCCTCACCTCTGGCCTTTGCTCCAAATCATCATGATCGACGTGGTGCTGGCCGGCGACAACGCCGTCGTCGTGGGCCTAGCCGCCTCCCGCGTTAATCCCGTCATTCGCGGCAAGGTCATCTTCTGGGGCATCGCTGCGGCGGTCATCCTGCGCATTCTCTTCGCCGGCATCACGATGCAGCTCCTGGCCATCAAGGGCATCATGCTCTTCGGCGGGTTGCTGCTGGTCTACGTCTGTTGGAACATGTACAGGGAGCTGCGCGGCGGGCACGAGCCGGAGCCACATTCGCTCGGCGCGGCAGCGACCGAAGGTCCCGGGTCCGACGCCACCAGCAAGGTCAAGGAGATGAGTTTCTGGGGCGCCGTCACCCAGATCACCATCGCCGACGTATCGATGTCGCTCGACAACGTGCTCGCCGTCGCCGGCGCCGCCAAGGGCAACACGTTCATCCTCGTCATCGGTCTCGCGATCGCGATCGTCCTGATGGCCGTCGCCGCCAACTACATCGCGAAGCTGCTCGCGCAGTATCCGTGGATCAGCTGGGTCGGTCTCGCCATCATCGTCTATGTCGCGCTGCAGATGTGCTGGACGGGCTTGCACGATGTCGCCTGCCTGTACGTGTCGGCTGACACCTGCCGAGCGGGACTGGTGACGACCGTTCGGACATTGATGAGTGGTGTGCCCTGACACGATGGTCGGAGCGCACGTTGGCGTGACGCATCAGACGATCAAGTGAGGCATTGCATGGCGCTTCCCATACCGACCCTCGATCACGTGGTCATCAACGCCCGCGACGACCTTGATCAAGCCGCCGAGACCTATCGCCGTCTCGGCTTCGCCCTCACTGAGCGCGGCTATCATTCGCTCGGCTCGATGAACCATCTCGCGATGTTCGGAACGGACTATCTCGAGCTGATTGCAGTTCCCAAGAATGCCCCCGCAGAGGTGCGCCCCGACGTGATGGCGGCGCCCTTCGGTCTCAGCGGGCTGGTGTTCGGCTCAGAGGACTCGACGGCTGCCTACACCGCCATCTCTGGTAACGGCATCAATGCGAAACCACCGCGCGAGTTCACCCGCCCCGTGGCGATTGACGGCGGCACCCGCGACGCACGCTTCCGCACGGTGACGCTCGACCAGAGCGTCACGCCCTACGGCCGCGTCTATTTCTGCCACCACTTCACCCGCGACCTCGTCTGGCGCGACGAGTGGCGTCACCACCCCAATGGCGTCGTTGCGGTTCAGCGCGTCGTGATCGTTCATCCTGACCCCACAGCCGCAGCGCGCGTCTATTCCGGCATGTTCGGCGAGGCCGCGGTGCGACCGAGCGTCGGCGGCATGATGCTGATCGTCGGCAATACGAACGTCGACATCGTCACCGAGGAGGCGCTGCGTCGCGAGCTTGGGGGTGCGGCTCCCGATGCGGCGGGACGGTCGACCTACATGGCGGGGCTGACATTCCGCACCACGTCGATTGCGCAAACCGCACGCGTGCTCGCGGAAAATGGCGTGGCTGGTATCAGCGAAGTGGCGGGCGGCCTCATGGTGCCGGCAGCATCGGCGCTCAACGCGACGCTCGCGTTTTTCGAGTAACCATCATCGCTCAGTCGAAGACGCGGTCGCCCTGCTGGTCGACGATCTGGCGGCCCTTCATGAGCGCGAAGTCCGCCGCTTCCTCCACGCTCGGGAAGCGATCGGCGCGAATGAACTTGTGCTCCTTGCGCGCCTCGCCCTCGCCTTTGGCGATCACGCCGGCAACCTGGAATTGGCCACCCTCCTTGTAGGGGCGCGCCTCGATCGTGAAGCCCTTGTGCTCGGCCGAACTGACCGGTTTCGCCGGCGCGTCCGATCCCCCGTCGCTGCCACCACCAAAGAGCTTTTTCCAGAACGACATGCTGCGTTTCCTCGCCGAGGGTTTGCCCGAACCTAACCGCTGACGCAGCCGCGCGCTACGGGTCTAAGTCGGTCCTCTATCCGTCGCCTTGTCATCGTCGTCGTCCGGATCCTGCTCGTCCTTGACGTGGAGGCGGTGCAGCAGGCGATGCATGACCGGCGCGAAAATCAGGGCCGACGTGGCAACGACCAAAAGCCCGGAATAGATGGCATAGAAGCCAGCGAACAGCTTGGCACCCGATGCCGTCAGCGCATCGACCGGCCCCATGCCGGATAGGATCATCGCCGCATTGAGGAACGAGTCGACCCAGCCGAGGCCACCGAGCCAATGGTAACCCGCCATGCCCACCGCCAGCGAGACCGTGATGAAAACAAGCGCCAGCCCCATATTGGCCCCGAGCCGGCGGAAGAAGCGCGTGCGTGACGCGACAGGCTCGCTGAGATGCTCGAAACCCGTAAAGCCAAGCATGGCCGTGCTCCCCGTGGACCGGCGAAAACCTTCGGAACGCCCCGCTGATAGTTCCTGATCGTCGACCGATACGGAAGGGAATAAAAAAAGGGACGCCTCCCCGGCGTCCCTTTCCATCTGATCACGATGACCGCACGACTTAGGCGGCGCGGCGCTGGTGCTTGCCCTCCTGCACCTCCTCAATGATCTTCGCGCAGAACGCGTCGAGATCGCCGGGATCGCGCGACGTCACGAGGCCCTTGTCGGTAACGACAGCGGAATCCTCCCAATGGGCTCCGGCGTTGATCACATCGGTCTTGATCGACTTATAGGAGGTCATCTTCAGGCCTTTCGCGATGCCCGCTTCAATCAACAGCCACGGGCCATGGCAGATCGCGGCGACGGGCTTTCCCGAGGCGTAGAAATCCTTCACCAACTTCACAGCCTGCGGATTGGCGCGGAGCGTGTCCGGGTTCATCTGCCCGCCCGGGAGCACGATGGCGTCGTAGTCATCCATCTTGGCATCGGCGAGTGCCTTGTCGACCTTCACCGGCCGGCCCCAATCCTTCTTGTCCCAACCTTTAATCTCGCCCTTTTCGGGCGAAACGACATCGACCGTGGCGCCCGCCTGCCGGAGCTTGTCGTGCGGGACTTCGAGTTCGGACTGCTCGAAGCCGTGCGTGGCGAGAATGACTATGCGTTTGCCGTCCAGCTTTCCTGGCATGATGGTTCTCCGGGGCTTGGGGTGTATGTCCCAGGAGTAATGGTCGGCGCGGATGATTGTTCCCGCGGCACTTGGCATCATCGCCGCGTCGAAAAGAGAAAGGCCCAGCCGAAGCTGGGCCTTAGCGTTTCAATCGATCGGACGGCGTCGGGCCGACCGGTGCGACGATCAATTATCCAGGAAGCTCCGGAGCTTCCGGCTGCGGCTCGGATGCTTGAGCTTGCGCAGCGCCTTGGCCTCGATCTGGCGGATGCGCTCGCGGGTCACCGAGAACTGTTGGCCGACCTCTTCGAGCGTGTGGTCGGTATTCATGCCGATGCCGAAGCGCATCCGCAGGACGCGCTCCTCGCGCGGCGTCAGCGACGCCAGCACCCGCGTGGTCGTCTCGCGCAGGTTCGACTGGATCGCGGCGTCGATCGGCAACAGCGCGTTCTTGTCCTCGATGAAGTCGCCGAGATGTGAATCCTCCTCGTCGCCGATTGGCGTTTCGAGGCTGATCGGCTCCTTGGCGATCTTCAGCACCTTGCGGACCTTCTCGATCGGCATGGCGAGTTTTTCGGCGAGTTCCTCCGGCGTCGGCTCGCGGCCGATCTCGTGCAGCATCTGGCGGCTCGTGCGCACGATCTTGTTGATCGTCTCGATCATGTGCACGGGGATGCGGATGGTGCGCGCCTGGTCGGCAATCGAACGCGTGATCGCCTGCCGGATCCACCATGTCGCGTAAGTCGAAAACTTGTAGCCGCGCCGGTATTCGAACTTATCGACCGCCTTCATCAGACCGATGTTGCCTTCCTGGATGAGGTCCAGGAACTGCAGGCCGCGGTTGGTGTACTTCTTCGCGATCGAGATCACGAGACGCAGGTTCGCCTCGACCATTTCCTTCTTGGCCTGCCGTGCCTCGCGCTCGCCCTTCTGCACGCTCTTGACGATGCGGCGGAACTCGGCGATCTCGAGACCCGTCTCGCTCGCGAGCTGATGGATGTCCGTGCGGATCTTCTCGATCTGCGGGCGCTCGGCCTTGATCAGGCGATCCCACGGCTTCGACTTCGACGTGCTCATCCGTTCGAGCCACGTCTGATCCAGCTCGTTGCCGTAGTATTCGGCGATGAAGCTCGTGCGCGCGACGCCATGGCTATCCGCGAGCCGCATGATGCGGCCCTCGAAGCTGATCAGGCGCTTGTTGATCGTATAGAGCTGCTCGACGAGGCTCTCGATACGGGCGTTGTTGAGCGACAGGCTCTTGACGTCCTTGACGATCTCCTCGCGCAGCTTCTCGTACGCCTTCTGCTGCTGGCGCGAGCCGGCTTCGCCCGCGACCTGCTGCTCGAGCTTCTTGTCCTGCTGCTTGCGGAGCTTCTTGTAGTTGCCGGCGATGGCGTCGAACGTCTCGAGCACCTTCGGCTTCAGTTCCTGCTCCATCGCCGCGAGCGAAACCGCGTTCTCGTACTCGTCGTCCTCGTCCATGTCACCGTCGCGGGGCTCAGCGTCGCCCTCGCCGCGCGGCGCCATGTCGCTAGCCATGTGGCCGCCGTTGGACCCGTTGCTGCCGTTGGTGTGCATCACGGGCGGAGGCGGGGCCGCCTTCGCTTCCGGTCCCTCGTAGGTTGCTTCGAGATCAATGATGTCGCGGAGCAGCACCTTGCCTTCGTTGAGTTCATCGCGCCAGATGATGATCGCCTGGAACGTCAGCGGGCTCTCGCAGAGGCCGGCGATCATCGCTTCGCGACCGGCCTCGATGCGCTTCGCGATGGCGATTTCGCCCTCGCGCGACAGCAACTCGACCGTGCCCATCTCACGCAGGTACATCCGCACCGGATCGTCGGTACGATCGGCCGGCTCAGCGCGCCCTTCAGCCTTGGCGGGTAGCTGCTGGACGGTGACGGCGCGGCCGTCCTCCTCGTCCGCCGCATCGGGCGTATCGTCGGCCGGTTCTTCGTTCTCTTCGGAGTCGACGACGTTGATGCCCATCTCGGACAGCATCGCCATCGTGTCTTCGATCTGCTCGGAGGACACCTCCTCCGACGGCAGAACCGAGTTCAGCTCGTCATACGTGACGTAGCCGCGCTGCTTGCCGACCTTGAGCAGCTTCTTGACCGATTGATCGGAAAGATCGAGGAGTGGGCTGTCTTTCTCGGCAACCTCGGCTGCGGGAGCGGCTTTTTCCTCGGATTTGGCGGCCATATGCGATCTCACTCCGATGGGATTGTTGCCCCTTGGGGCATCTGTCTCGTTCTGCTCGGCCCTATGCGGGCAATGATCTCAACTCGCGCGCGAAAGCACTCTCAACGGCGGACGTCTGCCACGCGAGGCAGATACATCCGCGACCCCGAAATGCGCTGGCATGACTGTGCGGCCCAACATGTCCCCGAGCATCACTGTTACCGAGAGCCGTTGCGTTGCCGCCGACGTGGCGAAAAAACCACACCTCACGACAAACCTCGACTCGATGGTAACTCCGCGCGCTCTTCCCTTCCCGTCTCGCCGTCCTCGACCTGGTTTTGCAGCGCCTTGATCTCGAGAAGACGCTCGTAAGCGTCCTCACTCAGCTCTTCGGAGTACCGTTGCTCTGCAACAACCAAATCCCGCCGCAGCCCCACCTGCTTCTCATGCAGGGCAACAGCGTGACACCAACCGGTTTCGACGGCTTCCTGGTCGGCCTCTGGTTCGGCGAATTTATCGCCTCTATGCGTGATCGCACGCTCGACGAGGGCAACGACGTGGGACAAGCCTACCTGCGAGAGATGGTTGCGTATGCCCGCACTGTCAAGAGGAATTTGTTCTACCAGAGCCGCCAGAACTGCATCCCTCAACTCACTCGAGGCAGGAGCAGTAAATTCTATCGCCGCGAGCCGTTCCGCGTGCTCCTCGATGAGCCAGGGATGATTAATCAAAGCCATGATAATCAGGGCTTCCCTCGTTGGAAGCTGGGTCAGGCGGCCGGCAAGCCCACTCCCTGACACCCCTGCGGCCGAAACCGGCGGGCGCCCCTTCTGTGGGAGCCGGGCCCGCTCGCGCACCCGCCAATCCGTCTGGACATTATTTTGCCGCCCGGCGATTCGCCCACTGGCACGCGCCTGTTGCGGCCCACCGCCGCCAGCCAACTCGCGCACCACCGCCCGATTGAGGCTCCAGAGGGTCTGCCGCGCCTCTTGCTCGTAGTGCGATCGCACCGACTGGTCGGCGATCTTGCCGACCAGCGCCTTCAGTCGCTGCTCCATGGCCGCGCGCTGCTCGGGCGTACTGAGAGGCTGCGATGCCAGCTCCCGCTCCCACATCACGTCGAACAGCGCCTTCGTTCGCGCCAAAATCGCCTCGAACGCCGCCGGTCCCTGCGCTCGCACGAGATCGTCGGGATCGAGCCCGTCGGGCAGGAACGCGAATTGAGCGCTGATCCCCGGCTTCAGCATCGGCAGGATCGTATCCACGGCCCGGAACGCCGCCCGCTGGCCCGCTCCGTCGCCGTCGAAACAGAGGATCGGCTCCGGCGCCATCCGCCACAGGAGTTGCACCTGCGCTTCCGTCAGCGCCGTGCCGAGCGGCGCCACCGCCGCCTGAAACCCGGCCTGATCCAGCGCCACCACATCCATGTAGCCCTCGACCACCACGATCCGCGAGGTCTCGAACGTGACCGGCCGCGCGCGATGAATGTTGTAGAGCTGGTTGCCCTTGTGGAAGAGCGGCGTCTCCGGCGAGTTCAGGTATTTCGCTGGTGCATCCGGATCGAGCGCGCGACCACCGAACGCGATCACCTTCCCCTTGAGATCCTCGATCGGGAACATCACCCGATTGCGGAACCGGTCGTACGGCACCGAGATATCTTCGCCCGCGATCACCATCCCGGACATGGCCATCTCCTTGACGGAGAATCCCTCCTTGGCCAGATGCACCTTCAAAATCTCGCGGCTCGCCGGTGCAAACCCGAGCCGGAACCGTTTGATCGTCTCCCGCGCCAGCCCGCGCCGTTCGATATACCGCCGCGCCTCCTGGCCCGCCGCCCCCGCAAGCTGTGCCTCGAAGAATTTCGCCGCTGACTCGACCAGCGCCAGCATCCGCGCCCGCTCGTCGACCTGCTCGACGTCCCGCTGGCTGCGCGGCTCGAGTTTCGGCAGCATCACGCCCGCGTCCGCCGCCAGCCGCTCCACCGCCTCGACGAACTCCAGCCCCTCCGTCTTCATAACAAATGTGAAGATGTCGCCGTGCTCACCCGAGGCAAAGCACTTGTAGAAGCCCTTCGAACGGCGACAGCCCCTTCCACTCGCGCCCCGCCTTCTTCAACTGCACACGCCGCCCCACCACCGAACTCACCGGCAGCCGGGCGCGGATCTCATCCAGTATGTGCGGCGGGAAACGCATATGGGCCTGTGGGTTCGAGTCCTTAGTTCGGCACACTAGGGTGATTCGCTCACGCCCCCTGAAACGGGGCTGGCGTGCAAAATCGGCAGCACCCGCTATCCACAGGGGGCAGGCTGATACACGCGCTACCACCTCAAGGTAGTGCGTCCGCTGCTACGTCGCTTCGCGACGCGGGGACTTGTCCCCGCACCCCTACCGGGCGGGACACCCGCCCGGACCCACCCGCCCTTTGATTTTTTGAGGATGGGGCTGATGTAGTGGCCGAAGGCCACGAGGTGAACTCTCCAACCGGGGAGGCAGCGCCGCCGCGCGTGTAGGCGAAGCCGTACGCGTCGGCGGCAAAAAAACTACCTCACCCCTTCCGCCGCCGCTCGGATGGCCGCGATATTCTTGGCGTAGGCGTCGCGTGTCCCGCCTTTGAACACGGCGGATCCGGCCACCAAGACATTCGCGCCGGCGGCCACCACCAGCGGCGCGGTCTCGGGCGTGACGCCGCCGTCGATCTCGATGTCGATGGGGCGGTTGCCGATGATCGCCTTCACACGGCGCACCTTGTCGACGACCGACGGAATGAATGCCTGGCCGCCGAAGCCGGGATTGACGGTCATGAGCAGGACGAGGTCGAGGCGGTCGAGCACGTACTCGATGACGTCGACGGGCGTCGAGGGATTGAGCGAGACGCCAGCCTTTTTGCCGAGCGCGCGGATCGCCTGGAGGGAGCGATCCAGGTGGGGGCCGGCTTCGGCGTGGACGGTGATGACGTCGGCACCGGCTTCCGCGAACGCCGCGAGATAGGGATCGGCGGGCGCGATCATCAGGTGGCAGTCGAAGACTTTCTTCGAGGTACCGCGAATGGCTTTGATGATGGGCGGCCCGAAGGTGATGTTCGGGACGAAGTGCCCGTCCATGACGTCGAGGTGGATCCAGTCGGCACCGGCGGCATCGACAGTCGCGACCTCCGCGCCGAGGCGGGCGAAGTCGGCTGACAGGATCGACGGGGCGATAATGAGATCGCGAGGCATCGGGGCCCTCCGTTGAGGCGGCGCGAGAGCCGG
>LNEA01000434.1 GCA_001464855.1 Rhizobiales bacterium Ga0077530 | reverse complement strand
GCGCCGTGCGCGAACGAGAGCAGGGCCGCGGCAAAGATGAGCGGCAGGTGGAAGAGTTTGCGGAGTGATTGGTTGCGGTTCTCGAGGCCTTCGGATTGATGCCTGATCATCGGCCGCAAGATGACGACGGCCAATCCGAATACCACCAGCGAAAGGATTGTGATCGTACTGCCGGAAAGCGGCAGCACCTTGCGCAACCCCTTCAGCATCAAGTAGCCCGCGAAGCTCGCGGCCATGATGGCGAGTAGCAGCGGCACCCAGCGCCGCGCTGCCGCGATTTTATCGTCTTGGTAGATTATGTATGTCTTGATGAAGAAGAGGAAGGCTGCGGCCAAGATACCGCCGAGCAGCGGCGAGATAATCCAGCTCGCGGCGATCGCGCCCATCGTTCCCCAGTGCACGGCGCCGACGCCTGCCGCCGCGATCCCCGCTCCCGCAACACCGCCCACCACAGCGTGAGTGGTCGACACCGGTGCGCCGAGATAGGTCGCGAGATTGACCCACAGCGCCGATGAAAACAGCGCAGCCAGCATCGCCCAGATGAACGTCGAGCTGTCGGCCATCGTGCCGGGCGCGACGATGCCGCTGGAGATGGTCGTCACGACATCGCCGCCAGCGATCAACGCGCCGGCGACCTCGAAGATGGCGGCGATCACAAGCGCGCCGGTCAGCGTCAACGCGCGCGCGCCGACTGCCGGAGCGACATTGTTCGCGACATCGTTGGCGCCGATGTTCATGGCCATGTAGCCGGCGAGTAGTGCGCCGACGACGATCAGAGCACCACGTGGCTCGCCCGAGATCTGTGATGCCGCGACCAGCCCGGTCGCCGCCAGGAACAGGATACCGGCGCTCAGCGCGACAATATTCAGCGAGTTGACGCGGGTGGCGTCCTCGAGCCGGGCAATCTTGCTCAGGTCCTTGTCGAGTGAGGATTTCCTGAGTTTGCGGTCGGCGTCGGGCGGGCTATCGCCCGTCGTCGTCGTCATAAGTTATCCACTCCCGGTGTCCATCGAATCCCGCAAGCAAGGCTGACGCCCGCATACGCGGAGCGCGGTGCCATGACAACCCGCACGATTCGCATGGACGGGGACAAGGCCGGCGACATCACGCCCCGCGCGCAGTCGGGCAGGACGGAGCATTCAGCGTGCCGCCTGCGCGTCGATCCACAGCGGCAGGGCGGCCAGCAGGCGGCGCAAGTCAGGCTCGTTGACCATGCGGGCTGCCTCGGCGACCGGCGCCCAGGCCAATTCGCGCTCATTCCGCTCGGGCCAGCGCGCCTCCTGCGCGTGAACCTGCAGTGGAAAGACCTGGACGCGACACGTCACGGAGGAAAAGAAATGCAGCCGCTTGCGGTAACTGTAGCTGCCGATCGGATCGCTGGCGATCTCACCCAGCAATCCCGCTTCCTCCTCCGCCTCCAGCGCAGCAAGCTCGTGCGGCCGCAACCGCGCCTTAGGCCAGCCCTTCGGAATGATCCAGCGTTTCGTCCCGCGACTCGTGATCAGACAAACCCGCAGGCCTTCTGCGAGATGGACGTAGGGCAGCGCTGCGTACTGCGCGAGTTCGGCCACGTCCGGACGCCTTCCGTTCCTGCAATTGCCGGATGTTATCGGGATATCCGGATGACGCAAGCGCCCGGCATGGGAATGTCCCCGGCCGCGCTTGTGGATGCCGCCGCCTCCCTTAAACTGCCACCGACTCACGCCAATCGGAGGCCACCTCATGAGACCTCGCATCTACCTCGCCGGTCCGACCGTCTTTCACGCCGACGCCGATGATGCCGGCGCACGGCTGGTCGCGCTTTGTGACAAGCACGGCTGCGAGGGCCTCTATCCGCTCGATTTCGCCCTCGACGGCGATATGTCCGCGAGCACGATCCAGGCGGCGTGCCTGCGAGAACTGCGTACTGCAGAAGGCGTCGTCGCGGATCTCAGCCCCTTCCGCGGCCCTCACGCCGATGACGGCACCGCCTTCGAACTGGGTTTTGCCTACGCGCTCGGCATCCCGATCTGGGCCTACTCGACCGATCCGCGCACGCTGATGGAGCGGATTCCGGGAACTCGCGCGGCGACCGGCCATGTCCGCGACGCCGCCGGGCTGCTGATCGAAAATTTCGGGCGCGCCCACAATTCGATGCTGTCGGAGAGTATTCTTCATCTTGCCACGTCACCGGAGACAGCCATCGAGATGGCCGCCGCCGCGCTGCGGCGCTGATCGCGCACAACAAAGTGCACGTGGCCGAGCCTAGTAATCCAAGTCACCGATCCCTATGTCGAATAATCGGGGTATCGGCCCCGGCTTATCAATTCAGCGTGGAGAAACCGGGATGAAAATCAATCGCAAGGGCAGTGCGAGCTGGAGCGGCGGCCTGAAAGACGGCAAGGGCACGATCTCCACCGAAAGCGGCGCCATGAACGCGCATCCCTACGGCTTCGCCATGCGCTTCGAGGGCGTGAAGGGAACCAACCCGGAAGAACTGATTGGCGCCGCGCACGCCGGCTGCTTCACGATGGCGCTGTCGAACATTCTTGGGCAGGCCAATCTCACGGCGACGAAGATGAACACGACCGCCACTGTGACGCTGGAGAAGGGCGACGGTGGCTTTGACATCACAGCCATCGCGCTCAAGCTCGAAGCGGCCGTCCCTGGCGCCACCCAAGAGCAGTTTGCTGAACTTGCCAAAAAGGCCAAGGAAAATTGTCCGGTTTCGAAGTTGATGAAGGCGGACATCACGCTCGACGCCAAGCTCGTGTAACGCCGATCCGCGATAGCGGATTGCGGATCACGCAGGCCTCATTTGCTTTCGAGCGTGTGGACGTGATCCCAGTCCGCCGTCGGCGGCGGCTGCGCAATGAGCTTGCGGCAGCGTTGCAGGAAGAACAGCGAGGGCGGGTCCGTCTCGGCAAGGCGCTCGAAATGGCGGCTCGCCCCTGTAAAATCTTGCGCACGCCAGCAAGCTAGACCCTCCGCGTAGACCTGCATCGCCACGCGCTGCTCCTCAGTCAGCGCGTCGGCGGACGCAATAGGTTCATAGATGCGGACGAGACCACTCCGCCCGACCACGCGCACCGTATCGATTTCCCGCCATGCGATCGTCGGGCCGACGTTGGTGACGGTCGCCTCTGACGCCAGGATCGATGTGCCGTAGAATTTGTTGGCTCCTTCGAGGCGCGAGGCGAGGTTCGCGCTGTCACCCGTGACGGTGTAGTTGAACCGACGCCGCGAGCCGATATTGCCGACGATCCCAACACCCGTGTGCAAGCCAATGCGCTGGCGGAGCGTGCGGCCGCTAAGCACCGCCAGCCCCGCCGCATTCATCTCCTCAAGTCGTGAACGTGCCGCCATGGCTGCTTTTGCGCCGTGCAGCGCGTGCTCCGGATCGTCGAGCGGCGCGCCGAAAACGCCGTCGATGGCGTCGCCGATGTATTTGTCGATGAAACCCTCGTGGTCCATGACGATGTCCGTCATGGCCGTAAGGTACTCCGCCATCAGCTGCACCAGCTCATGCGGCTCGAGTTCTTCCGACATCTTGCTGAAGCCGGCGAGATCGGAACGGTACAAAGTCACGACGCGATTTTCGCCGCCGAGACGCAGCTTGTCGGGCCGACGCGCCAGTTCCTCGACGATGCTCGGCGCCATGTAGTGACTGAAGGCGGTGCGGACGCGATTGCGATCGCGCGTCGTGTGAAAATAGAAGAAGCCGGTGCAGAAGATGTAGAGCCCCGTCAGTACCAGCGCCGGGAATGATGGGTCCAGGAGGGTGCCGAAGTGCACGCGCGCCAGCCACGTGGACCCGATCACCGCAACCATCAACGCAGCACCCATGATCGCGCCCGACAATGGGCCGGCGCGGCGCACGAGAATGGCGAGCAGCAATCCTGCAAGTGTCGTGAACACGACCTCGAGCCCGCTCGATAGGTCGGGGCGATGGAGGCTGCTGCCGGCGATGATCTGCTCGATGGCTTGCGCGTGAACTTCGACGCCAGCAATCACTGTATCAAGTGGCGTCGCCCGCAAATCGAACAACCCCGGAGCCGTCGCCCCAATGAGCACGATCCGTCCCGCGATCTCGCCACGCGGCACCCGCCCCTCAATGAAATCGACGGCCGAGCGGTAGCGCTCCGGATCGTGCTTGGTGAAGGAAAGCCACATCTGTCCGGCCTGATCGGTCGGCACATCGTGCTTGCCGATCCGCACCGACGTGATGCCGGTCTCGCCGACGAACGGCGTCTCGCCGCTCGCTGTCGACGAGCGCACGGAAATCGTCCGCGCGCCATCGGCAAGACGAATGGCTTCCGTCACCAGCGACGGCGCGAGATCGTTACCGAGCCGCACCAGCATCGGCACCTTGCGGACGATCTGGTCATACTCCGGGAACCAGTTCAACGCACCGAGCGCGGGCGCGGCCTCTTGAAGTATTGGGGTGTTCACGGTCACGGCCGGAAGCGTCGGCACGTGGCGCGCGGGATCGCTGCCGAGTAACGCGAACCCTGCGCGCGACACGACGGCGGGATCCGATACCCCGTGCCGGCCGATGACGCCCAGAACCACGGGCGCACCCGCGATTACTTGCGCGAGCCGCTGGTCGCCCGATGGAAATCCCTCGAGCGTTCGCTGAAGCGCTTGCACTTCCGGCGTGTTTCGGAGCCCCGGCGGAATGGTGGAGAGGATGTCGCCTTCGACATTCGGAAGGACGAAATCGAGGGCAACGACTGTCGCGCCCTCGGCCAGCAATCGCTCGACAAGGTTCGCCAGGACGTCGCGGCGCCATGGCCAGGCCCCCATTGCCGCCAACGAACGCTCGTCGATGCTGATAATACGTACGGGGTACGCTGGATCGACAGGGCGCGGCTGAAGCTGTTGCAGCATGTCGAAGGCGACCAACCGCACTCTGGCAAGCGGCTGAGGATCGATGACTCGCACCACCGCCGCTGCGCAAAGCGCGATGACAATCGCCAGCCAATACATGACACGAATGCGCACGTTGCCCCTCGGCTCGGTGGAATAGGCGCGCCCGGTTCGGCCGGCAGGGGTCACCCGCCAGAGCGCCTGTACGCTGTATTGCATGCATGGTAGCGTTGTCCGCGGCGAATAATCTATGCCTCAGTGGGGGAAATGCATGAGTGCGGCGCGCGGGTTCGGCGGGTTTAGCCGTATGCGAATGGCTGGGGCCGCATGCGTGCTGACACTGGCTGCGTTGACCACGGTGACCGCCACCGCAATGGCTGCTCCCTCCATTGAAGTCGGCACCACTGTGCTCACCAAGAAAAAGGTCACGGGGATCATTGATCTCGAAGAGCGCGACCTGAAAAAGGGTTTCCGGGTCTTCCGCAACGAACTCGTCCGCACCGGTCCGGAGTCTCAGGCGGAGTTGCGCCTCGACGACAATACCAAGCTGGCGCTCGGTCCGGACGCAGAGCTGCGCCTCGACGAATTCGCCGTATCAGGCGGAAGCGACGCGAAATCGATCGCCGTCCGACTGCTCAAGGGAACACTGCGGTTCCTGACGGGTCGCAATTCCAGCGAGGTCTACAAAATCGAGACGCCATCCGCGACGATCGGCGTTCGCGGCACGGTCTTCGACCTCTACATCGGGCCGAACGGCGACACGTTCGTCCTCCTGCATCAGGGCGAGGTTGAAATCTGCTCGCGGACAAACGCGTGCCGACCGCATCGGCAGGTTGGGCGGGTCGTACGAGCGTCCGTCCTTGGCGTCGTCTCGGATCCGGTCAAATGGACCGCCAAGCTGGTCGGCGGAGGCGTCAGTGCGGCCAAGGCCTTCCCGTTCGTCGGCCGCCGGCTGGTCATCGATCCCGTGAGGCGCCTGACGCACCGGGCCATTTCGGACGATGTGCGGATCCTGGAGCGTGGCGGCAAAGAGATCGAGCGCACGATCCGCAAGATCTCGCCGTTCTGACGTCGAGGGACGGGCCAAGCCGCGCGTGTGGCCATGGCAGCGACCGATGCAGCCGCGGCGATGACGCCGCACAGCTCGACGCGACAGCAGTGTAAACTCCTGACCGTGCCTCGGGAGTGATCGTGGGCGGATCAGTGTAAGCCGCTCAAAGGGGAGACGACTGCATGCGATTTGCGGACGTGCTTGGCTATCTCGCCATGCACTGGGTGGACATCCTCGGCTATTTCGGCGCGTCGCTGACGATCTGCGTTTATTCCATGAAGCGGATGATCCCGCTCCGCGTGATTGGCATCTGCGCCAACTGCGTCTTCATTTCCTATGGGTACCTGGCAGAGGTCTATCCGCAGATGGCCCTGCATGCGGTCCTGCTGCCGATCAACATCTTTCGATTGCGCGAGATGCTGCTGATCATCAGCAAGGTGAAGGCCGCGTCACGAAGCGACCAGAATATGGAATGGCTCAAACCCTACATGACGCGGCAGATGGTCAAGCGTGGCGAGGCGCTCTTCCGAATGGGCGACCTGTCATCGGACATGTTCTACACGCTGACGGGTCGCTATCGCCTGACGGAGATCGGTCAGGAAATCGGACCGGGTCAGCTCATCGGCGAGATCGGGCTGATTGCGCCCGATAACAAGCGCACGCTCTCGTTTGAATGCATCGAGGACGGCGAACTGCTGACCATCAGCTACGACCATGTCAAACAGCTCTACTTCCAGAACCCCGAGTTCGGATTCTATTTCCTCCAACTCATCAGTCAGCGATTGTTCAAGGACATCGAGCGCCTGCGACCGCTCGAAGTGAAAATAGGCGCGCAAGTCTGAGCGGACGCTCGATGCCACATGCCGCGCGCCTCCCCGCTCGTCCGGACGGATTCTCAGTCGAGCGCCACCAGAAATGGCTCGGCCACGGCAAAGAACTCCTCGTCGCGCGGGCCACCGTCCCGGAACATCACGACCGCGAATCGTGCGGCCCGGTCGAGCACGGCCATTGGGTGGTGCCAGACATCGATGTGATAGGTGACGCCAACGTCACCCGGCACCACAAACGCACGCGCCTTCTCCGTGTCGGGGCCGCCGGCCCCGGCTTTCGGCGCAACCACGATCACATATCGCTCGGCATCGAGCGGCATGAAGCTCTGCGAGGAAAACTCATGGCGCTCCATCCGAGTGACGCGGAGCGGCATCTCGGAGAGCGGTGCGACATGAGCGAGCGACAGGCTCGCTCCGACCTCTGGGCGGCCATTGACAAGCCCCTGATCGAAGTAGTCGCGACCCGGCGCGATGGGGCACACGAGCACGTCGCCATAGGGCGCGAAGGCGTCCGGTGTGATGGGCTCGGCGACGATGGTTTTCATGTTTCGGGTT
>LNEA01000433.1 GCA_001464855.1 Rhizobiales bacterium Ga0077530 | reverse complement strand
CCGACATAGCCGGTCGACGACGACGGCATCGAGTGGCAGTCGATGAGCATCGCGGCTCCGAATTGCCGCGCCGTCGAATCGATCATGGCCGCGAGCGCCCCGTGGAATGGCTTGTAGAGTCGCTCGATGCGCTCCAGCGCCACCGCCAGCGGCAACCGCTTGCGATAGATCTCCTCGGAATCGGCGACGACGCGCGCGATCGTGCCCAGTCCGCCGGCCACGCGGATGGAACGTGAATTCGCGAATGCAGGAAGCGGCTCGTCGAACAGCTCGGGATCGAGTTCATAGGGCTCGCGGTTGACGTCGACGTAGGCCCGCGGGAACCGCGCGGCGATCAGTGGCGCACCGAGCGCGGCAACACCGCCGAACAACTCGTCGACGTAACAGTCCTCGGATTTGCGTAGCGCGTTGGCGGTCAGGCGTGAGGCCGCGAGGAAGCTGTCGGTATAGACGCGCCCGGAATGCGGTGAGCAGAACACGAACGGGACCGTTTGCATGCGCGGCACCGCCAGCGAAAAGGGCGGCGACAGATGCTGCTCTATGGCGGTGCGCTCGTTGTCCAGCATGTCCCTAGCCAGCTCGCTCCCGGGTCGCGACGATAGGTCCGCGCCGCCGGTCAATTTCATTTTCTGATACGCGTGGCACGCGTGCGCCCATACGATGGCGTCGTCTCGTGACAACTATAAACAAGATTGCCAAGTGCCGACTGCGCTGTCCATCATAAGCGTGTACATAGGCGAAGATTGTGGTGGAGCAGAGCACAGATGTCGCAGAAGGCGCGTATTTTAAAGCATTCTAGGCGAGACGTAGGCGCGCCGGCAGGTAGCGGCATATCCGCACTGGCATGTCGACCAGGCGCAACCGGACGACCCGATAACGTTCATTTTCTTGACGACGAAATTCTGTGTGTTCACTTCCAATTTACCAAAATGACGTCAGATTCCGACGTCACGAGCTCGTCGGTCCATAGTCCGGCATGCGGCCGGGGCCGGGGTGGTTGGGGGGCGCGACGATGACGGCAAAGGTATCGGCACTTTCCACGCAACGCATCCTGCTCGCGGAGGATGACGACTCGATGCGAGGGTTTCTGGCCCGCGCCCTGGTCAAGGCGGGCTACGATGTCATCGCCTTCGCCAATGGCGCCGAGGCCTATGACAGGCTGAAGGAGGAAGCCTTCTCGCTGCTGCTGACCGATATCGTCATGCCCCGCATGGACGGCATCGAACTGGCGCGGCGCGCAAGCGAACTCGATCCCGAACTGAAGATCATGTTCATCACCGGCTTCGCCGCGGTCACTCTCAACAGTGACAAGCCCGCTCCCAAGGACGCCCGCGTCCTCTCGAAACCCTTCCATCTGAAGGATCTCGTGGCCGAGGTCGACAAGCTGCTGTCGACGCCCTGATCTCGCATCACGATACGGCGACCGACGAGCCCGTCGTTTAGTTGTGCTCAGCCAGCGACAAACCTTTGACAAACCCGCCACCGCCGCATCACAATAGCGGCGTAGGTGGATTTCGCCGTCGTGGGGACGATGGTGATCGGGGGGTGAAGCGTTCTCATACCCTGATGTCTTGTTGTTGTGGTGCGTATCGCCTGTCGCGTCGCCGCTTGCGCATTTGGCAAGACGACGAGTGACGAGCGTACATTGGCGTATCGGAAGCGAATATCGTGCGTTCATTGTTTGAAAAACCGCGGTCCGACACGGGTACCCGTTCCAGGGGCCATACGCAGCCGCCAGCGGGCAACGCAGCGCCGTATCAGCCAGCGCCCTATCAACCGGTACCGCGCCCGTCAGCACCACAACATCCGCCACACCAGGCTGCACCCGTCCGCATAATGGCCGTCGCAGAGCGCACCTCCGGCCACGACGAGCATTTGGGATTCCTGCTCCGCGACATGCGCCTTGCGCTGCCCATGACACCCGGCGAACTCGCCCTGCGGGTAGGAAGCTCGGCGGAGATCATAACGACACTCGAGCAGGGCCGGCTGCGCGCGCTGCAGTCCTGGGAGGAGACGCAGCGCGTCGTCTGCGGGCTGTGCGCCCTCCATCATGTCGACCCGCGCCCGATCCTGAACCGGATCATCGAGCAGACGAGCCCGACAAGTGTCGGTGCGCCGCCCGCGCGCAGTCCTGGCGCGCTCCATCGCTCCGGGGGCCGAAACAGCGACGAGACCGCGCCGAACGCGACGCCACGGACGCGCCCGGCCCGGACGACTGAAGCACCGAAGCCCGCGAAGAAACCGCGCAAGCCGTGGCGCGCCCCGTCCCTCACTCGTGGGCCGGGACGCGTGCTGATGGCGGTGGCGGGGCCGATGGTCGTGATCGCCGCCGCTGCGTGGGTCGTTCAGGCCCAGCCGCGCGCGCTGCGCACGACTATCGAGGCGTTGCCCCATTCGATCGCCCACCCGATGCTCTCGGGGCTGGATGCCATGGCTGCGCGGCTTTCGCGGCGTCAGGACGGCCTGCGTTGGATCGAAGTGGCCGATCCAGCGAGCCGCAAGGCCGACAAACTCCAGGTCGGATCACGCTGATTTCTGGTGCGCGCCAACCGGCGTTGGTGCTCTGCCGGTGGTGCTGTGCTATGCGGGTGGCAGAATTGGCGCCGGCATGGCACTGCTTGCTGTAGACGGCGACGCCCTCCCCCACACCCTGCGATTGACGATTGGGACGGGGGTGACGCAGCCTGCGCCACTCAGAGAACAAGGTCCATGTCGTCCATTCCACAACAGAGGCTCGATCGCCTGATCGAGCGCTGGCATACTCTCCAGGCTGCGCTCAACGCCGGCCCGAGCGCTGCCGACTTCGCAAAGTTTTCCAAAGAGTTCTCAGAGCTCGACCCAGTTGTGTCGGCAATTGAGGCGCTGCGCCGGGCCGAGGCCGAGCGGGATGACTTGGCGGCGATGATCAAATCGAGTGCCGGCGACCGCGAAATGGCGGAAATGGCTGAAGACGAACAGCGTGCAGTGAGCGCGCGCATCGAGGGGCTGGAGCAGGACCTTAGAATTCAACTGCTTCCGAAGGATTCGGCCGACGCGGCTGACGTTGTCCTCGAAATCCGCGCCGGCACAGGCGGTGACGAAGCAGCACTGTTCGCCGCCGATCTCTATCGCATGTACTCGCGCTACGCCGAGCAGCACGGGTGGAAGTGTGATGTGATCTCGATGTCGGAGAACGATCTCGGTGGCTACAAGGAGATCATCGCCGCGATCTCGGGCAAGGGCGTGTTTGCGCGCCTGAAATTCGAATCGGGCGTCCACCGCGTCCAGCGCGTTCCGGCGACCGAAGCGAGCGGCCGCATCCACACGTCGGCCGCGACGGTCGCGGTGTTGCCGCAGCCGGAGGAGGTCGACCTTCAGATCAAGCCGGAAGAGCTTCGCATCGACACGATGCGTGCAGGCGGCGCGGGTGGCCAGCACGTGAACAAGACCGAATCGGCGGTCCGCATTCTCCATATCCCGACCGGCATTATCGTCGTCTCCGCCGAGAAATCCCAGCATCAGAACCGCCGCCTTGCGATGCAGGTGATGCGCTCTCGCCTCTATGAAATGCAGCGTCAGCAGGCCGACGACGCGCGTTCGGCCGCCCGCAAGGACCAGGTCGGGTCCGGTGATCGTTCCCAACGTATCCGTACCTACAATTTCCCCCAGGGGCGCGTCACGGACCACCGCATTGGCCTGACCCTGCACCGATTGGGCGAAATGCTCGAAGGGGGGGCGGCCCTCGACGAACTGATCGACAGCCTGATCACGGATCACCAGACCAGCCAACTCGCCGCCATGGCCGGTGGTGGCCTCTGATCGTGGACACCAACATGGGCAGAAGCGATTCTGTATACGATCTGGCCTCGTGCGACAGCGTTCGTGATCTTTTGCGAACGGCAACCGCGCTCCTCGATCATGCCGGTACACCCGATGCCGCAGTCGACGCCCGCCGCCTCGTCGCCCACGCGCTGATGATCGATCGGGAGCAGATGCTCCGCGAGCCCAACATCAAGCCCGATCCGGCCGCCATCAACCGCCTGTCGGAGCTCCTCGCGCGCCGTGTCGCGCACGAGCCGGTGGCCCGGATTATCGGAGCGCGCGACTTTTATGGGCTGTCCCTTGCGCTGGGCCCCACCACCTTGGACCCTCGCCCTGATACTGAAACGGTTGTCACGATCGCGCGCCACCTCGCCGAGCGGATCGAGCGCGCCGATAGTGAGCCGCTGCGGATCCTGGACCTCGGCACCGGCAGCGGCGCCATCGCGCTCGCCCTGCTCAGCGCGTTGCCGGACGCCGAAGCTGCAGCCGTCGACATCGATCCCGCCGCGCTCGACGTTGCCCGCCGCAATGCGACCGCCCATGGCCTCACCGACCGGATCCGTTTCCTGGAATCGGACTGGCTCGACCAGGTTGAGGGCATCTTCCACCTCATCGTGGCAAACCCACCATACATTCCCACAGCAGATGTTGCGGGTCTGGCCCCCGAAGTCAGCCAATGGGATCCAGTTGCCGCACTGGATGGCGGGCCCGACGGACTTGACGCCTATCGGAGCATTCTTGGCAGCATCGCGCGGGCTATGTCCCCCGAAGGATGGGCCATTTTCGAGGTTGGCGCGGGGCAGGCCGCGGACGTCTCAGCGCTGGCGTTGGCCCATGGCTTGGCCACCGCGCCGCTCACTTGGGCGCCTTTGCGCGACCTGGGCGGTACCATCCGCTGTGTTGCGGCTGCCACACCCGGGTGCGACGTCAAAAAAACACTTGGAATCGAGGATCGATCGGTCTAGCTTGTCTTCCAGGCAAAGCGCGTGGCGTGCCATGACCAAAGCGATCGGCAGTTAAGATCGCAGGCGAGAAGGCAGGCCCGGCTGGTGAGAGGCAGAGTATGGCGCTGTTGGCGTCGAGACTGCCAAAACCACCTCAACTCAGTGATCGAGACGTGTGTCGCACCTTGGGGCCTAGGGTCAGGGGCGGTGCGTAGAGGATCACAGAGATATCTCTGATGTTGGTCGGTGTAGTGCGGGCTTCGTAGCAAGATGCCGCGACGGTGTGGGGAGACGCGAAGCGTCTGCGATCCCGTAACGAACCCGCTCGTAATGGAGCCCCGATTTGGGTGGCCCCGGCGTGCTTGAACACGCAAGAAACTTTCGAGGAAAGAACGAGAGCCTATGAGGCAGGGTCAGCAGCATCGCCGCGGGCGTAGCCGCGGGAGCAGCGGTGGCAATGGCAGCCATACCAACCACGGCAGCCACAATCACCGCAAAGGGCAAAACCCTCTATCTCGCAGCTTCGAGTCCAACGGCCCCGACGTGAAAGTCCGGGGCACGGCGGCCGATGTCGCCAGCAAATACATGACGCTCGCGCGTGACGCGCAGACGTCGGGCGACCCAGTGCTCGCGGAGAACTATCTCCAGCACGCCGAGCACTATAACCGAATGATCATCACCTACCGCGAGCAGCAGATCCAGCAAGGTGGTGACGCAACCGGTCCCAACGGGCATCGAATGCGGACGGTGAACGAATACGGCGAACCCGCCGACAGTGAAGATGTTGAATCCATGGACCCCGGCACGGGCGAACAACCGCCGATGCCCGCATTCTCGCGCCAAACCGGTCAGGATGGTCAGCCGCGCTTCGACTCGCGCCATGACACGCGTCAGGACTCGCGCCCAGAGCCACGGCACGAAAACGGTCGTCAAGATGACAGGCGCCACCAGGATGATCGGCGCCCACAGGACGATCGCCGCCCTCAACAGGGCCGCCAGCAAGAGAACCGCAGCGACCGTGGCGGCGACAATCCCCGCTTCCGCGACCGGCGTTTCGATCGCGGCGAACGCACCGACCGGGGCGACCGCCTGGATCGTCCCGAGCGTCAGGACCGTCCCGAGCGTCAGGATCGGCCGGAGCGCCAGGAACGAGCCGAGCGTCCCGAGCGTCCGGAGTACCGCAGCGAACAGAGCGAAGCGCCGCCGATCGAGCGGCCGATCCGTGCCCCGGCGCCTGTCGCCGAGCAGCCACAGCCCGTGATCGAAGCCGTCGTTGAGCCGCCCGCCGCAGCGCGCGAACCGGCCCCGTCGCGTCGTCGCGAGCGCTTCGACATGATGAAGGATCAGCCGGAATTCCTGCGCCGTCCGGTCCGCCGGCCGCGCCGCGAGGAACCGGCACCCGACACCGCCGCCGATGCGCCGAGCGTCCCCACTGAGCCACGGGAAAAGCCGACCTCCTAAGGGCGACTGCCCTCGCTTCGCCGAACGAATCGTGCCTCATCTGAGGCCACGATTGTTGTATCGAACGAACGAGAGGGTGCCATGACGGAGCAGACCAGCGCGCGCGCCACCCGCGCTCGCGGTGCCGGCGCCAAGACTTCGAGCACGCCGCCTGCCGCCACCAGGGCACGCGTTGCCGCGCCTAGTGCCAAGCCGGCGTTCGGTAAGAAAACCATCGCACTCGTTTACGATTTCGATGGCACGCTGTCGCCGCGTCCGATGCAGGAGTACACGTTCCTGCCCAAGATCGGCGAGGATCCCAAGGCGTTCTGGATCGAGGCGAACACGACGGCACGCGCGCATGGCGCCGATCCGCTCATCACCTACATGCACCTGATGTACAAGAAGGCCAAGGCGCGCGGCATCCGCATCGACCGCGAGGACCTGGTGGAACTCGGGCGCGCGGTCGAGTTGTTTCCCGGCGTTGACGAGTGGTTCGGCGAGATTGCGGACTACATCACCATTCGCACCGAAAGCCAGGGCGTGACGTTGCGCCACTACCTGATCTCGTCCGGCCTCGTCGAAATCATCGAAGGCACGAG
>LNEA01000432.1 GCA_001464855.1 Rhizobiales bacterium Ga0077530 | reverse complement strand
GCAATGCCTGCTGAAACGCGTTCGCGGCGTCGCCATAGCGACCGAGGCGCAGATAAACCGGCCCGATGACATCCCAGCCGCGGCCGTCTTCGGGATGCAGCCTGAGCCGTTCCTCGACCTGGGCGACGAGTTGGGTGACTCCCGGCGTCGTGCCAGCCGGCGCCACACGGCTGGCGTGGGGAACGCCGGGCCGGCTGGGCGCGCCGATCGTGAGATAGGCAATGATCGCGAACAGCGGCAAAGCCACGGCGACCATCGTGGCGACTGCGCGAGAATAGGTGTGTGCCGGAGCACCGGGCATCGCCCCCCCACCCGCCCCGCTCGCGGCCAGCAGGCGGCGTGCAATTTCGACGCGCGCGGCATCGGCTTCTGCCTCGGCGATTAGTCCGCGTGCGCGCTCCGCCTCGATTTCGGCAAGCTGATCACGGTAGACCGCACTTGCCGCAACCCTGGACACGCCTTCGGCCACGTCACCCGTTGCCGCCTCTGGATGCGCGTCCGCCAGCAAAGGACGCAGCAATGCCGCCACGACCGCCGCCGTCAGTACCGCAAAACCAACCCAAAGCAGCATCGCTTACCTCTCGGCCGGCCCTGCCACGACGGTAAGAGCTCGGCGCCTTCGCCTTTGCCTTGCGCTCCGTCAATACGGACGCAAACCGGCGGTTGCAAGGCATTGCCGCGTCGCAGCGTCACGCCGCCGGCAGAATGAGCCGTGCGCTCAGGCCGCCCGCTGGCGCCGCTTCCAGCGCGAATGAGCCGCCATAAACCTGAACCAGATCCGCGACGATTGACAGCCCGAGCCCGGAACCGGGCTTGCTTTCATCGAGACGCCGCCCCCGCTTCACGGCTTGCGCCCGCTGCTCGGCATTGAGTCCGGGACCATCGTCCTCGACAACGATTTGGACAGCCCTGGCAGGACGCTGCGCATCGGGCTCCACCAATGTCACCTTGAGCTGTACCCGGCTGCCGGCCCATTTGCAGGCATTGTCGAGGAGGTTACCCAGCATTTCCTCGAGATCCTGGCGTTCGCCGCGGAAGCGGATGCCGGGCGGGCAATCCGCGGTGATTTCGATATGCCGGTCGCGATAAATCCGACTGACCGCCCTAATGAGCCCACGCGCGACGCCGTCCACCTCGGCAACGGTACCGATCACGCCGACCTGGGCGGCAACGCGCGCGCGGTCCAGATAATGATTCACCTGATCGCGCATGATCTCGCCTTGTTCGACAACCTTGTTGCCGAACGGCGTACGCTCCTCGCGGGCCTCGTTGATCATCACGGCGAGCGGTGTCTTCAGCGCGTGGGCCAGATTGCCGACTTGCGTGCGGGCGCGCTCGATCGTGTCCTGATTGGCACGAATGAGTGCATTCAGTTCCGACCGTAGCGGTTCGATCTCGGCCGGCAGATCGCCTTCGAGCCGCTGCGCACGCCCCGAGCGGACATCAGCGAGGCCGCGCTCGATCGCCTCGAGCGGCTTCAGCCCGTAGCGGACCTGCACGAATGTTGCCCCGATCAGTCCCAGACCGGCGAGTGCGAGCGCCATAACCAGCGGCAGGCGGAATTCGTCGATCCGCGCATCGACGAAATCCTGATTGCCGGCCACGACGTAGGAATAGTTGTTCTGCACCTCCTCGTCGCCGAGGCTGAAAACGATTTCACCGACGCGCAGGGGCTCGCCGAGCGGTCCTGCCGCTTCCGTCCAGCGGATATTGCTCGAATCCGTCGTGACATTGGTCGCCGACGGGAGCGCCAGCACCTCGCTCGCCAGCGAGGCCGAAACCATGCGGCGGCCCGGGCTGGAGCCGAGCGGCGTGATCTGCCAGTACCAACCCGAATGGGTAACCTCGAACAGCGGTTCGCCGACGTTGCGGGGAAAGCGCGGCTCGGCGCCGCCGTGATCGGTGCTGAAAGCGATAATGAGCGTGAGAAGTTGGCTCAGCCGCGCGTCGTGCGACGACGCGAGTTCGCGTTGGCGCACGTAGTCGATCGCGAGGCCAGCCACAGGCAGAATAACCAGCGTCCACACGGCCGCCGTCACGAACAGCCGGAACGCGAGTGAGTTAACTTTCATCGCCCTCACGCGTGAGGCGATAGCCGAGCCCGCGCACCGTCTTGATCATTTCCGGCGGAATCTTTCGACGCAGCCGGCCGATGAAGACTTCGATCGTGTTCGAATCGCGGTCGAAGTCCTGGTCGTAAAGGTGCTCGACCAGCTCAGTCCGAGACACCACGCGCTCGTTGTGATGCATGAGGTACGCGAGAAGCCGATACTCATGCGACGTCAACTTGACGGGCTGGCCGCCCAGCGTCACGCGCGCCGTTTTTGTGTCCAGCCGCAACGTGCCGACCTCGATCTCGCTGCGTGCATGACCGGAGAGACGCCGTACCTGCGCACGGATCCGCGCCAGCAACTCCTCCATGTGAAACGGTTTGGCGAGATAGTCGTCGGCGCCGGCATCCATGCCCTGCACCTTGTCGCTCCAGCGATCGCGGGCGGTGAGCAGGATCACGGGCATATTGCGTTCGGCGCGTCGCCATTGTTCGAGGACGCTGATGCCATCCTTCTTCGGCAGGCCGATGTCGAGAATGACGATGTCATAGGGCTCGGTGTCGCCGAGGAAGTAGCCTTCCTCGCCATCGTGGGCACAATCGACGGCATAGCCCGCATCGACCAGTGCGGTCGATAGCTGACGATTCAAATCCGGATCGTCCTCGATGACCAGCACGCGCATGGCGTCTCGCCCCCTGCTCTGAGATGCCTCCCGCATAGTCGCCGCCCGCCCGTTGCCGTTGGAATCCCGGAAACGACGTATACTAGCGATCCTGCGCGGTGAATCCTATCCAAGTCGTACGCAACAACGCGCGATGTGGTCTCTATCCGTCGCGTCATCAAGCTGACGCCACGATCAAGCCACCGTCAAAGTTGGAAGTGCAATATGCGACGCGCCGGCCGCCCGTGGTGCGTCGACGCACCGGACGGCCCCGCCAAATGCTGGAAGGTTGGGTCGCTTTAGGTTTCGAGTGGCGGACGTCTAGCGGCGGCTCGGCTTGTGCGGCGCGTCTTTCAGCACCAACGGCCCCTTCGCCTCAACGGTCCGGTTGCGGATGCGGCCCTTCGGCTCGCGAACCAGAAGACGGTAAATATAGCGGTCGCCGTCCTGGCACAGTGTCACGCGAATAACCTTGCCCTTCAGGCGCTTGCGCACCCAGGACTGCAATTCGCGGGCAGGTACGAGCCCTTCACTTTGGACGATCGGGGCAGCGTCGGACCAGTCCTCGAAGCACCGCACAGATTGCCCGATCGCAGCCGGCGCCGGGGAGAGCGCGATCAGAGCCGCGATTAGAAACGCGCCCAGCGCGCACGTCGATCTCAAGCCGATATGGTTCATGCCTTCGACACTACGGGTGTTGGCGTGAACACGCAATGAATGGCGTGCACTGCAATATGCTCCGCCCGCTCACTTCGGCGGCATCACAATATCATCAATCGCTGGCTAATTCTGTGGCGACCATCGCGCGCGCCGCTTCTCGGCAAAGGACGCCAGCCCTTCGGCTGCCTGGGCTGTCTGGCGCTGGTCGGAATGGCTCTGGATTAGAACGTCGAGTGTCGGCGCGTCGAATCCACCCCAGGCGTGTTCGAGGATGTGCTGCTTGGTCTTCCCCATCGCCTCGGAGCTATTTTCGAGCAGCGTCGCGACCATCGACGCGCCACGCACCTCGAGATCCGCGAGCGGCACGACCTCATGGACGAGGCCGATGCGCCGCGCTTCCTCGGCTCCGAACCGCTCTCCAGACAGGGCGTAGCGGCGAACCTGACGCACACCGATCGCGTCGTTGAGCTGCGGAAAAATGATGCTCGCGTGCAAACCCCAGCGCACTTCGGTGATCGAGAACAGAGCATTGTCGGCAGCGATCACAATATCGCAGGCCGAGATGACGCCTGTCCCGCCACCGAAGCATCCCCCCTGGACCAGCGCTACGACCGGGACCGGGAGCCGGTTGAGCCGGTCGACCGCCGTTGCCGTCGCCCGGGACACCGCTAGATTGTCCGCTGGCGTGCCAACGCGCGCGGCATTGATCCACGCAAGATCGGCGCCGGCCTGGAAATGCTTGCCGTACCCTTTGAGCACGACGACGCGCAGGCCAGCCTCCTTGCCGAGCGTGTCCATTGCATCGTGCAGCCCCTGAATCATCTCGCCATTGTAGGCGTTGTTCACCTTGGGCCGATTCAGCGTCACGGTGGCGACGCCGCGGTCATCAAGGGTCCAAAGTACGGGGGCTTCGCTCATCGCTCATGTTCCTGCTGTTGTTGTTGGCTCAGCGCCGCGCTTCCGTCACCATACGTACGGCAAGTCCGGTCAGTATGGTTGCCATCAGCCAGCGTTGCACGACGAGCCATGTCGGGTGCCCGATCAGGAAGGCTGCGATGGAGCCGGCTGCGATCGCAATCACGGCATTGACCGTCACGCTGATGAGGATCTGGGTGAACCCCAATGCCAGCGACTGCAGCAAGACGCTCCCCTGAGCAGGGTCGATGAACTGCGGCAGCAGCGAAAGGTACATCACCGCAATCTTCGGATTGAGCAGGTTCGTCAGAAAGCCCACCATAAAGAGCTTGCGCGGGCCGTCCGTCGGCAGATCCCGCACCTCGAAGGGTGAGCGCCCCCCCGGTCGGACAGCTTGCCAGGCGAGATACAGCAAGTAGATCGCGCCGCCAAATCGCAGGGCGTCATAAGCAAACGGAACTGCCATTACCAGCGCCGTAATTCCGAAGGCTGCGCACAGCATGTAGAAAACGAAGCCGAGGGCTACGCCGCCGAGGGAGATCAGCCCCGCAAGTCGCCCCTGACAAATGGATCGCGAAATGAGATAGATCATATTCGGACCCGGCGTCAGCACCATGCCGAGCGCAATGAGACCGAAAGCAATGATATTCGACATTTCCGGCATGGTGGTGGACCTCGCGATCTTGGATTGCGGCGGGCTATAACACATTCGAAATACGGAATGCACCTGCAGAGGCATGGAGTTGGCATGACCGCACTCACACCGCTCGACGATAAGGCACTTCCCCCAGGCGTTCGCGGGCGCTTCGTCGAGGGCGTCAACGGCCTCAGGATGCATGTCCTCGAATGCGGCGAGCGGAGCCGGCCATGCCTCCTGTTGCTGCACGGCTTTCCCGAACTCGCCTATAGCTGGCGCAAGGTCATGCCGACGCTTGCCGAGGCCGGTTACTACGTCATTGCGCCGGATCAACGCGGCTACGGCCGCACGACCGGCTCGGACAACCGCTATGACGCGGACCTCGCGCAGTTCCGACCCTTCAATCTCGTGCGCGATGTCGTGGGCCTTCTCCATGCGCTCGACATCAAAGAGGTGGCATCGGCGATCGGCCACGACGCCGGCGCGGCCATTGCCGCCTACCTCGCCCTGTTGCGACCCGACCTTACCCGAAGCGCTGTGCTGATGAGCGCGCCTTTCGCGGGAGCGCCCAAGATCCAGAACACACGATCGAAGGGACCCAGCATCGATGAGGCCCTCGCGGGCCTCTCCCGTCCACGCAAGCACTACCAATCCTACTATCGCACCGGACACGCCGACGCGAACATGCACGGCGCAGCCCAAGGGGTGCACGCATTCCTGCGCGCCTACTTTCACCACAAGAGCGCCGATTGGACCGCGAATAAACCGTTCCGCCTCGGCGGCTGGACCGCCGACGAGCTCGCGAAGATGCCGACCTACTACATCATGGATCTCATGGACGGGATGGCCGAGACGGTCGCCAAGGAAATGCCGAGCGAAGCCGAGATCGCGGCCAATCGCTGGATGCCTGAAGCCGAGATGCGCGTTTTCGCCGAGGAATATGGTCGCACGACTTTCCAGGGCGGCCTCAACTGGTACCGCGCCCGCGTCGAGCCGCGCCTCGTGCCGGAGCTGGAATTGATCGGCGGCCGCACCATCGACATGCCCTCATGCTTTATCGCTGGTGCCAGCGATTGGGGCATCTATCAGGTGCCTGGCGCGATCGAGCGGATGCAAGGCGAGGCGTTCACCCGCATGGCGAAGGTGCATCTCGTGGATGGCGCGGGCCACTGGGTGCAGCAGGAGCGTCCCGAGGAAACGACGCGGCACATTCTGGCGTTTATGAAGGAACAGCGCTGAACGGAGCACGAGGCATGGCACATACGATCGGCATGGCGGCGCATGCGGGGGCTCAGGCAGTACGGCTCGGGCTTTATCTTGGGCTCAACCGGATCGTCGGTTGGCGCACCAGCGCGCTCGGTTTGGAGAAAACGCAGGCGCCCGTCGAGACGCCACGCGGCCCGGTGCCCTCGCAAGCCGATCTGCTACGCGATCTCGTTAGTGTCTTGATGCAGGATGCCGCCGCCGTGCGCGATGGGCTCTATCCGCCGATGGCCGACGAGCCGTCGCTGCCGGTCCAGCTCGCGCGCATCCGCGACATGCTGGCCGACCTCCCATCGACGGTGGCGCGACGCAACGATCGCGACGCCTCGACGGCACGTGCTTCGGCGAACGCGGACGCCCTTCCCGACTATTTCGTGCAGGACTTCCATTTCCAGACCGACGGCTATCTCTCGGACCGCTCCGCGCGGCTCTACGACCTTCAGGTCGAGACACTGTTCTATGGTGCGGCCGGCGCGATGCGACGGCAGGGGCTGCGCCCGATCGCTGCCTACATGCACGGCCGCGACCAACGCGGGATCAATCTGCTTGATGTCGCATGCGGGACCGGGCGCCTCCTGCGCGCGATCCGCCTCGCTTATCCCGCGATGAAACTCGCCGGACTTGACCTCTCGCACGCCTACCTCAACGAGGCGCGACGACACATGAGTGGGCTTCGGTCCGTGGATTTCATGGCCGCCAACGCCGAGACGATACCGCTGCCAAACGCGAGCCAGGACATCGTCACCACCGTCTTCCTGTTTCACGAGCTGCCGCCCGAAATACGCCGACGCGTCGCTGCGGAAATGGCGCGAGTGCTCAAGCCTGGCGGCCTGCTCGTCTTCATCGATAGCCTTCAGATGGGCGATCGACCGGCTTATGATGGCCTACTCGAAATGTTCCCGGCGCGCTTTCACGAGCCTTACTACCGCCACTACGCGATCGACGATCTCGACAGCGTTTTCAGCGACGTCGGCCTCGAAGCGACCGAGCAATCGACCGCATTCCTGTCGAAGATGATGGTGCGGCGGAAGGCGGGCTGAACCTAGAGGCCAGCGGCCATGCCACCGTCGACCGCGAGTTCGGCGCCGGTGACGAAGGAGCTGTCGTCGCTCGCGAAAAACAGCGCTGTGCGCGCGATCTCTTCCGTTGTTCCGAAGCGGCGCAGTGGCGTCTGGTCGATCAGCGCCTTGGCAATCATCGGGTTGCGCAACACGCGGCCGGTGAGGTTCGTTTCGATGAACCCCGGCGCCAGCGCGTTCACCCGGATGTTGAAGGGCGCGTATTCGACCGCCAGCGCTCGCGTCAGTGCCGACACCGCCCCCTTGGTCGCGGAATACGCTGCAAGCTGGCGCAACGCGCGATGGCTCATGATCGAGGCGAGATTGATCAGCGAGCCGCGGCCCGAGGCTTTCAGCAGCTCGAAACCATCTCGCGCAATGCGCACCACGCCGTCGAGATTGACCTCGCGGATGCGGACCCAATCCGCATCGGAAAGATGCCGGAAATCAGCGCGCACATTGAGGCCCGCGTTGTTGACGAGGATGTCGAGCTTGCCGTGCGCTGCTTCAACGGTGCGAAACAGCGCCGTCACATCCTGGCCGCGCGAGACGTCGCACACCTGCGCGGTAGCCGCCCGTCCGGCGGCCCGGATCGCCGCCGCAACCCCTTCCGCGGCTTCGCCATCGACATCGCTGACGTAGACGTGTGCGCCCTCGGCGGCGAAAACTTCCGCCACCGCTCGTCCGATGCCGTTGCCGGCGCCCGTGACCAGCGCGATCCGCCCTTCAAGCCTCATGAAGCCGATCCTGCCACCGCAATTGGCCGCACGCTACTCCGCAGCCTGGGCGGGCGGCGTCCATTTTTCGCGCATGGTTACCAGTTCCTCTGCCGCGCTCGGATGCAGCGCCATCGTTGCATCGAAATCGGCCTTGGTCGCGCCCATGCGCATGGCGATCGCGGCCATCTGGACGATTTCGGCGCCGTCGGTGCCAAGCACATGGCAGCCGAGCACGCGATCGGTCGCACGCTCGACGATCAGTTTCATCAGCATCTTCTCGTCGCGGCCGGCCAGCGTCATTTTCATCGGACGGAAGCGCGCCTTGTAAATGTCGATTCCACCAGGGCGCTTGGCCGCTTCGTGCTCGGGAAGCCCGACGGTGCCGATCTCAGGCGTCGAAAAAACCGCGGTCGGGATCCAATCGTGATCGACGGTGCGTGGCTTGCCGCCGAAAACGGAATCGGCGAATGCGTGGCCCTCGCGGATCGCAACCGGTGTCAGGTTGACGCGATCGCAGACATCACCGACGGCATAGATGCTCGCGACATTCGTGCGCTGGTTCTTGTCGACGATGATTTGGCCGCCCTTGCCGAGCGCGACACCAGCACTTTCGAGGCCGAGACCCTTGGTGTTGGCGCTGCGACCGATCGCAAACATGACCTGATCGGCGTCGAGCATGGAGCCATCGGAGAGATGCGCGGTGATCCCGTCCGCAGTCTTCTCGAGCCGCCTGAAAACCTTGCCGGTGATGATGCGAATGCCGCGCTTAGTATACTCGTCCGTGAGGGCGTCCCGCAGGTCCTCGTCGAAGCCGCGCAGAATTTTCTCGCCGCGATAGATAAGCGTCACCTCCGCGCCGAGACCAGCGAATATGCCGGCGAACTCGACCGCAATATAGCCGCCGCCTGCGATGACGATGCGCTTCGGCAGCGCCTTCAGGTGGAACGCCTCGTTGGAGGTAATGGCGTGCTCGACTCCCGGCAACTTGGGATCGACGTTGGCGGTGCCACCCGTTGCAACGAGAATGATCTTCGCCGTGATCTCCTTGCCGCTATCGGCAAGACGTACGGAGTTCCGACCGGTCACCACGGCGCGGGTCTTGTGGTGTGTAACACCAGCGCGGTCGAGACCGCCGCGATAAATCCCTTCGAGGCGCGTGATCTCCTTGTCCTTGTTGGCGATCAGCGTCGACCAGTCGAACGACCGTTCGCCGACCGTCCAGCCAAAGCCCGCGGCGTCCTCGAACTCGTCGGCAAACCGGCTTGCATAAACCAGCAGCTTCTTCGGCACGCAGCCGCGGATCACACACGTGCCGCCGTAGCGATACTCTTCCGCTACAGCCACTTTGGCGCCATGGCCCGCCGCGATGCGGGCCGCGCGTACGCCGCCAGAGCCGGCACCGATGACGAAGAGATCATAATCGTAGCCAGCCATCTCAACCTCTCACAGATCAATGCCGCGTTTCTTCAACTCGCGACGCATTTCGCTGGCGATCTCAGCGCCGATGCGCTGCCCCCAGGTCTGTCCCACGGCGGCAGCGCGGCGGGTCACCTCAGGGAGCGATTCAACCATGCGCCGTCCGGCGCCGGTCTGATAGAATTTGGTGATCTCGCGCAAGTCCTCAACCGAGAGCTTGTCTGCGTAGATCGCAGCGATCTCGTCGATCAACTCCGACTTCCGCGAGATGAAACGCTTCACCACCTCGGCCATCGCTTCGTCGATTTCACGCGTGCGGTCAGGCGCCAAAGATCGAAACGCCTTCGACATCTGATCCGCCATAAGCGGCATAACCTGCTCGAACTGCGCCGCTGCTCCCGACGCGTCGACGAACGCGCGGGCCGCCGCCATCGCATCGTCCGAGGGTCGCTGCTGCGCCGACGCGGCATGGCCAACGACGGCGATCATGAGCGCGGCGATGAGGACGCGGCAGGCATGGCTCATCGAAGGGCTCCCATTGGCAGAATTGGCAGGCGGATTCAGCGCGCGTCGTCCTCGACGGGATCGGTCTCGATGACGACAATCCCCTCTGGTCCGGCAACGAATGCCATGTCGGCGAGCCCCAGGAACAGGCCATTCTCGACGACACCGGGAATATGCTTCAGCGCCTCGTCCAACCGCTCCGGTTCGTCGATCCGCTTGAACATGCAATCGAAGATGTAGTTGCCGCCATCGGTCACGAAAGGCTGGCGGTCCTTGCCGACGCGCAACCGGATGTCGCCGTGGCAGCCGAGGTCGCCGGCCAGGATCGCGATCATGTTCTGTGTCGCGACATAGCCAAAGCGCACCACTTCGACGGGCAGCGGAAACGCGCCGAGCCGCTCGACCCGCTTGGTATGATCGGCAATGACGATCAGCCGTTCCGACGCGGCGGCGACAATCTTTTCCCGGAGCAGCGCGCCGCCGCCGCCCTTGATCAGCCGCAGCGCGCCGTCGAATTCATCGGCGCCATCGACCGTCACATCGAGCAGCGGCGTGTCATCGAGGGTCGTCAGGGGAATGCCGAGGCCTGCCGCTTGGAGACGCGTTGCTTCCGACGTCGGGACGCAGATCACGTCGAGCCCGGCGCGGACGCGCTCGCCCAGAAGCGCAACGAAATGTGCCGCGGTCGAACCGGTACCCAGCCCGAGGCGCATCCCGGACGTCACCTGTTCGATGGCGCCGCGCGCCGCCATACGCTTGTACTCGTCGAGACTCATGCCGTTGATCCGTCGCTCACGATCGGCTGGCTTATCGCAGGTCTGGCCGGAAATGGCCAGCTTCCTCGACCGCGCGCATGATCGGAAATCGTACGCGCCGGGTCACGCCCGCCGGCCATTTCAGCCCGCTTTCCCGAGGAGCGTTCTGACGTAGGCCGGGACGATCTCGGTTGCCGGCCCATGGATGGCCTCGTCGAACAGGCCTGTGCCCTGCGATGGCTCGAGGTTCAATTCGATCGTGTAGGCACCGCGGTCGCGGGCCTCCGCGACGAGCCCGGCGGCGGGATAGACGTTGCCACTGGTCCCGATCGAAATGAAAAGGTCGGTGCGGGAAAGCTCATCGGCGATCCGCCCCATATGATAGGGCATCTCGCCGAACCAGACCACGTCGGGGCGCATCCCACCGCCGACGCCGCAGGCGGGGCAGACAAGCGTCTGCGTGAGATCGGGAAGCTCCGGTCCCCATGGATGTCGCGCCCCGCATCCCGCGCACAGCGCCTTCTGATGCTCGCCATGCATATGAATGAGATTCTGGGCCCCCGCGGCTTCGTGCAACGCGTCGACATTTTGCGTGATGACAATGACCCGCCCGGGGTGCTCGCGCTCGAGGCGGGCCAGCGCAATATGCGCGGCGTTCGGCTTGGCCGTGGCACTTACCCGGCGGCGCATGTTGTAGAAGTCCAGCACCAGCTTCGGGTTGCGTGCGAACCCCTCCGGCGTCGCGACGTCGCGGTAGTCGTACTTCGCCCAGATGCCGCCCTTGTCGCGGAATGTCGATATGCCGGATTCGGCGGAAATGCCGGCGCCAGTCAGAATCGTGATGTGCCGAAATGTCCGCATACGTCTGCCCCCGAGCGCGCCGCCAACAGCGATCAAGCTAATCCGTTTGTGACGGTATGTAGGCGGAACGGGCCGCGATACCAGACATGACTGTGGCTTGTCGGTGCTGACCGGCGCCCGGAATTGTGTTATCTCTTTTCGCGGGCACTGAAAACGACGGGGATCGGGCAGTCGAGTGCGCGTGCGGCACCATTCGACGGACAGGCTTGTGTCGCAAAGTGTGTTGAGGGAGTTGCGCCAGTATGTTCACGAAGAAGTCGGACAAGGAGCCAAGCGCGTTCGATCTCGCGCGGGGCGTACCGCCACCGCCGCCGCACCATCATCCCGGCCCGCCGCCCGCTCACACTCAGCATCAGACTCCGCCCCCTCAACCGAGTGGTCCGGCGACTGCATCGCACATTGGCGCGGATCTCACGATCATCGGCAATCTCGTGTCGAAGGGTGAGGTTCATATCGACGGACAGATCCAGGGCGACCTTCACGCCATGCAGATCACGGTCGGTGAGAGCGCGCGCATCACCGGCGGCGTCGTCGCGGATGAAATCATCGTGCGCGGCGCGATCTCAGGTTCAATTCGCGGTCGCCGCGTGGTCCTGCAGTCGTCGAGCCACGTCGAAGGCGACGTCTTCCATAATCAGCTCGGCATCGAGCAGGGTGCCTACTTCGAAGGCAAGTCGCGCCGTGTCGATGATCCGCTCGCAGGCGCTTCGATGCCCAGCGACAGCGGCCCGGCCGGCCCCGGCTTCCCGCTTCGCGGCAACGGCTGAGACCCGCTAGTCGATGTCCTCGACATCGACTGAGCCGCCCTTGACGCGTTGAGCAAGCGCCGCCTCGATGAATGGATCGATGTCGCCGTCCAGCA
>LNEA01000431.1 GCA_001464855.1 Rhizobiales bacterium Ga0077530 | reverse complement strand
AACTCGATGACGCCACGAGCAACCTGCCCGTTGGCCATCAATTGGAACCCTTCGTTGATCTCATCGAACTTGTAGGTGCGGCTGATGAGACTGTTGAGGTCCAGCTTACCCTCAATTGACAGATCAGCGAGGATTCCGAAGTCGATCGTCGGGCGGATCGACCCGTAGTAGGTGCCGGAGACTTTTTTCTCGGTGTACACCATCTGGAAGGGCGAGAGCTGCGCCCTCGCGTCGACGTGCGGGATGCCGACGATCGTTGCATGGCCGGCGGGCGCCAGCACATCGATGATCTGCTCGGTAGTCTTCGCCGTGCCGATCGCATCGAAGGAGTAGTCGGCGCCGAGCCCGCCCGTGATCTCGCGAACGCGCTTGACGACATCTTCGCGCTTGGCGTTGACGATGTGCGTCGCGCCGAACTGCGTCGCCATCTGCAGCTTGTTGTCGAGAAGATCGACAGCGATGATCGTCTTGGCGCCAGCGAGCCGCGCGCCCTGTACCGCATTGAGCCCGACGCCACCGACACCGACCACGACGACGCTGGAGCCCGCGTCCACCTTGGCATGGCGCGTAACCGCACCGACACCGGTCGCGACGGAGCAGCCGATGATCGCGGCATGCGTCCAGGGCAGATCCTTGCGCACGGAGACGAGCTGCTCGGCAGGGCACACGACCATCTCGGCGAACGTGCCGATGCGGGCCATTTGATACACGGGCTCACCGTTGAGTTTGGTGCGCGTTGTCCCGTCGTGCATCATGTGGCGTGGCTTGTCATTGTGCCCGATGCACAGCACCGAGCTGCCGCTCGCGCAATAACGGCAGTAGCCGCAGTTCGGCCGGAACGAGAAGATGACGTGGTCGCCCTTTTTGATGTGCTTGACGCCGGCGCCGACCTCGACCACCTCGCCAGCCGCCTCGTGCCCGAGGATCATCGGCAACGGCGCCGGCCAATCCCCGATCATGATGTGCCAATCGGACATGCACACCCCTGCCGCCTTCACCTTGACCCGCGCCTCGCCCTCTTTGGGGCCTTCCTGTTCGAAATCGAGCAACTGAAGCGGCTTGTTGACTTCGGTGAGCACGGCGGCGCGCATGGGACGTTTCCTCTGGCTTTTTTGTCGGCGTGTCGATCGCCGGAGCTTATTTTAGGCCGCAGAGCCTTTGGTTGGAAGGGCGATCGACACTTCCGCGGACGCCGACGGCTCCGCCTACCGGCGCCGCGGGTCGTATCCCTCCAGTCG
>LNEA01000430.1 GCA_001464855.1 Rhizobiales bacterium Ga0077530 | reverse complement strand
AGCTACGCGATGGTCCAGCGCAACGCGATGAAGACCTGGGAGAGCGGCGCCGATTTCCTCGCCAGCCTCAAGGCCGACAAGGATGTCGCGGCGCTCCTGTCATCGAAGGCTCTCGAAGCGATGTTCGATGATGCCTACCACCTGAAGCACGTCGACACGATTTTCCAGCGCGTGTTCGGCGCGACCTGAACGAGGGCAGCGGACATGGCGAAGCGGGTCGCGGTTATCGGCGGAGCGACGGGTGCCGCGGCGAAGCGCCTGGTTGAGGTGCTGCTCGCCGATCCCGAGTGGACGGTGGTCGGTCTCTGTCGCAACCCGCCGCCCCAGGCAAGCGACACGCCCCGTGAGCGCCTGAGCTACCTCGCCTGCGACTTGACGAACCCGGCAAGCTCCCGCGCCGCGCTCGCCCGCGTTCCGCAGGCGACGCATCTTTTCTATACAGCGCGGATGCCGTTCTCGGACGCGACGGCCGGCGTAGAGGATGTGCCGGGAAATCGCGCCATGCTCGAGAACCTGCTCGACGGCGCCGAAGCCTCGGCGCCATCCCTCGAGCATGTCCATCTCGTCGAAGGCACGAAATGGTACGGGATGCAGATCGGCAAGATGCGCTCGCCGCATCGAGAGGATGATCCGCGCCATATGCCGCCGAATTTCTATTACGATCAGCAGGATCTGCTCAGCGCCCGCGCCGAGGGCAAGCGCTGGACGTGGTCGGCGTCGCGCCCTGGGTTCCTCTATGATTTTGCTCCTGAGCGGCCGCGCAATCTCGTGCCGCTGATCGGTGCTTGGGCTGGGATGTGCGCGGAGCTCGGGACGCCGCTCGATTTCCCGGGCAAGCCGGTCTGTTTCGACGTCCTGATGGAAGCGACCGATGCCAGCCAGCTCGCCCGTGGCTTGAAATGGATGGCGACGGCGCCAACAGCGCGCAATCAGGCGTTCAACGCGACGGATGGGTCGCTATTCCGATGGTCGGGGCTGTGGCCGAAGATCGCGCGGCTCTATGGCCTCGAATGCGGGATGCCGCGGCCGCTGCGGCTCGGTGAATGGATGGCCGACAAGGAGCCGGTGTGGGACGCGATCGTCAAGCGTCACAAGCTCGTCGTGCGGCCGATGGCAGCGGCGGTCACCTGGGGTTTTGGCGACTTCCTGTGGGGGCTCGAGCACGATGTCGTCTCGAGCATGACCAAGAGCCGGCTGGCGGGATTTAACGATACTGTCGACACCGAAGCGCAGATCCTGACCCATCTGCAGCGCTATCGCGAGGCGCGACTGCTGCCCTGATTACAACCTCGTCAGGTAGGCGGATTCGGTTGCAAACGGGGGCGAGCACACTATAGTCCGGCCCGAATTCACAGCGGACGGTGGACGGTGGCGGCGTGCTCGTCGCCGGTCCCGTTTTGCATCCGGCCAAAACTCTCGACTTGGGAATCGCATCACATGCACAGCACTTTGGTCCACGCTCAGTTCGGCGGTGGCGACTTCATGGTCCAGTTGCTGCCGATCATGCTGATGTTCGTGATCTTCTACTTTCTGCTGCTCCGCCCGCAGCAGCAGCGCGTCAAACAGCACCGCGAGATGGTCGCCAACATTCGCCGCGGCGATGTGATCGTTACGGCCGGCGGTATTGTTGCCAAGGTTACGCGCGTCAAGGAAGCCGACCCCGAAATCGAGGTCGAGATCGCGGAGAACACACGCGTCCGTCTGATGCGCGGCACCATCGCCGAAGTCCGGGTCAAGGGTGAGGTCGCCAAGGCGGGTTGAGGCGCAGCGCGGCGACGCCGCTTCCGCCGGGAATTCCGAGGTCCAGACACCCGATGCTTCATTTTTCTCGATTCAAGTCGCTGTCGATCCTGTTCGTCTGTTTGGTGAGCGTGCTGTTCGCTTTGCCGAACCTGTTCACGAAGGAGCAGCTCGCATCGTGGCCGCGCTTCCTGCCGACGAAGCAGATGCCGCTTGGCCTCGACCTCCAGGGCGGCGCGCATCTGCTGCTCGCCATGGACACCGAGGAGCTGCGCAAGGAGTGGCTGCAGACGGCGCGCGATGACGCGCGGCGCACGTTGCGCGATGCCAAGCTGTTTCCGACTGGCGTCGGCATCGTTGGCAATAGTGTGCAGGTGCGGCTAGCCAAGCCCGAGGAGGCCGACGCGGCGGTGCGTGAGCTTCGCAAACTCGTCCAACCACTCGGCAACGCACTGCTCGGCACGAACAGCGACGACCTTGCGATCACGAAAGGCGATGGCGGGTTGATTACGCTGACGCCGACGGCTCAAGGACTGCAGCAGCGCGTCATCCACGCGGCAACGGCAGCAATCGAGACGGTCAATCGACGTATCAACGCGCTCGGGACGGCGGAGTCGACTGTCGTCAAGCAGGGCGCGGATCGGATCCTCGTCCAGTACCCGGGTTTGACCGACACCAAGGTCCTGAAGGATCTGCTCGGCCAGACCGCCAAGCTATCGTTCCATGAAGTTCACCCGACGATGACGGCTGACGAGGCGCGCCAGGGGCGCGTGCCATCCGGCTTTCGCATTTATGCTGCCAGCGAGCGTGGCGATGAGCAGGGGGTGTCGTATCTTCTGCGCGAAACGCCGGTGGTTCCGGGCGATGATCTCGTCGATTCACAGCCAGGCTTCGATCAGCGCACCAACGAGCCGATCATCACGTTCCGCTTCAATCAGGCCGGCGCGCGACGCTTCGGGCGCTTTACGCAGGAACACGTGAACCGGCCGTTTGCGATCGTCCTCGACGACAAAGTGCTGTCGGCTCCCGTCATCCGAGAGCCGATCCTCGGCGGTACTGGACAGATATCGGGGAGCTTCACAGTCGAGACGGCGAATACGCTGGCCGTCCAGCTCAGGTCCGGCGCCCTGCCCGTCAAGCTGACAATCGCCGAGGAGCGAAC
>LNEA01000429.1 GCA_001464855.1 Rhizobiales bacterium Ga0077530 | reverse complement strand
GGCCGGTACGCCGGAGAGCACGCCTGATCCAGCACCAACAGGTAGACCGTACTCTTTCGCCAGATCACGAGCCTTGGTTTTGTGGCCCATGTCTTCGATCCAGCGCGCGGCCGGGCCGATGAACGTGACATCCTGATCCGTGATCCGTCGGGCAAACTCCGCGTTCTCCGCGAGGAAACCATAGCCCGGATGCAGCGCGTCGGCCCTCGTCTGCTTCAAGACCTCGAGCAGAGCGCGCTGATCGAGATAGCTTTCGCGCGCGGCGGCGGGGCCGATGCGGTATGCCTCCGACGACCATTCGAGCCACGGCGCATCGCGATCGGCATCGGAGTAGACGGCGACCGAGCGAATGCCCATTTCGGTCAGCGCACGCAATACGCGCGCGGCGACAGCCCCGCGATTTGCTACGACGACCTTGTTGAATGCGCGCCCCACCGCTCTCTAACTCCTCAATAGCTTGTCGGCCACGACCGCAGCAGATGCTGGCCGACGCCGTTCGTCAGTCGCAGGCGATGCACGTCGAGCATGCGGATCAGATAGTCGCGCGTTGTATGCGGCTCGATGACCGACTGAACCGCATACATGCCAGCGATATCCCAAACCTCACTGTCCTTGCTCATCGTCGCGAACGCTTCGTCGAACCCGGCGTCACCCGGCGCGAGACCATGCACGACTTTCACCGCGAAGGTCGGATCCATGAAGCTCACTTCGGCCGTTGGCCAGGCGGCGACCTCATCCGAATTTCGACCGCCGCCCATGTTGAGGTAGGCCTGACCGTAGCTCTTGCGCAGGATCACCGATATTTTCGGCATGGTGACCATCTGCAGCGCGTGCATGAAGTTCATGATCTTGCCCGGCGCCCGCTTGCGCTCGGCATCGGTGCCGATGGCGAACCCGGGCGTGTCCACGAACAGCACGATCGGAATGTTGAAGCTGTCGCAGAGCACGAGGAAGCTCGTGATCTTCTCGCACGCTTCGGTGTCGAGCGCGCCGCCCTTCACGAGCGG
>LNEA01000428.1 GCA_001464855.1 Rhizobiales bacterium Ga0077530 | reverse complement strand
GCCAACGCGGTCGCCGAGCACGCGATCTCGCTGATGCTTTCGCTGTCGCGCCAGTTGCATTTCCTCCGCGACATGCAGCACGCAAAGTCGTGGCGCGGGATGCAGGGCGATCGTACGATCCGCGAGGACGAGATCGAAGGCAAGACGGCGCTGATCGTCGGCGCCGGCCGGATTGGGCAGCGGCTGGTGGCGCTGTGCAAGGCGTTCGGGATGAAGGTCATCGCGACGCGGCGCAACCCAGCGGCCGGTGGCGGCGGCGCCGACGAAGTGGTCGCCGACAGCGCGCTGATGGCGAAGCTGCCCGAAGCAGATTTCGTCGTTCTGACCTGTCCGCTGACACCGGAGACGACGAATCTGATCTCGGGCCCCCAGCTCGCGGCGATGAAACCGACCGCGTTCCTCGTCAACGTCGCGCGCGGAAAGGTCGTCGACGAGCCCGCCATCATCGCAGCGCTACAGGCGAAAAAGATCCGCGGCGCGGCACTCGACGTCACGGTCGAGGAACCGCTACCCGCGGCGTCGCCACTTTGGACGATGCCGCATGTCATCGTGACACCGCATACGGGCGGCGAGACCGTGCGCTATGAGGACCGCGTCATCGATCTGCTGATCGAAAACGTCGACCGCCTGCACCGCGGTGAGGCGAAGCTCGTGAACGATATGGTTTGAGGGCGGAATCCCCTCTCCCCGCTCTACACGGGGAGAGGGGGAAAAAGCATAGCGGCCGAAGGCCGCGCGGCCGGCACTCAACCGAGAGGCAGCACCTCGGCAGCATTAGCCGAAGGCGTTGCCGTCCGCCGCACGAAATCTCATCTCTTCGCGCGCACGAGCCTGTCCGCGATGATGCCCACGCCGACGAGGGCGATACCGGCAAACTGTATCGCAGAAAGTTTCTCGCCGAGCAGAAGTACGCCGATCGTGACGACCGTGACCAGCTCGAGGCTGACGATGATCGAGTAACGCGCGCCGCTCAGGCGGGGGAGCGCGTAGGCAAAGGACACGACCGGTATGACGCCGCCGACAATGGCTATGGCGAGCAAGCTCTGCCATGCCTGCGCATCGACCGGGAGTATGAGACCGTGGAACATGGCCACGATCACGTACCCGAGGCCAATGCCGAGATAGATGGCGCTGGCACCCACGAACGGTGTCGCCTGGCGCGTGTAGCGATAGGCGATCGCGACGTAGGCGCTATAGACGAACGGTGTCGCAAGGAGACACAGAATGCCGACAGGGTCGACCTCACCGATACTGAGACTCGGCCAGCCGGCGAGCACTGCACCGGTGAAAATCAGACCGACAGCGGCGATCGACGACCATCTTGGGGTTATCGAAAACAGGTAGCGATCTACCGCCAGCATGATCATCGGGTAGACGAAGAAGACCGTAATCACGACGCTGGAAGGAAACGATTCGACGGCGCGAAAGTAGGTGTAGGTCTGGGCTACACCGAGGGTGAGGCCATTGAGGAACAAGCCGCGCCCAGCCGCGTTCCATTCCGCCCGCAGGCCGGGGCTGGTCCAGATCGCGAGAGGGATCAGGATCATCAACGCGATGGCGTAGCGCCCTAACAAGACGGAAGCGACGTCCATGCCGCCATGGTAGAGGCCGATCGCGAAGTACGGCACGCTGCCGACAAGCGAGGAACCCAGCGCGGCAACGGCGACTGCACGCGTTTCCGCACCAGGGCCGGGAGGTGATGGTGCGGACATTGATGGTGCCGGATACGGGATGCGATGCGGGGACGCGGCGTGAAGATGCGAGCCCACGCTTATAACGTCAGCACCGGCGAAAGGCGATGCGGGGACAACGCAGGCGCAGCAAAGTTTGGAATTGCGCGGGTTGACTCTTTACGCCGCAACCAGTTCGGCGACCTCGCGCATCGGCGCCGGCGCGTCACCGAGCAACAGATCGGCGATGCGATCCTCGCCGCGGCCCGCTTCGAGCGCAAACGGATCGCGCGCGGCGAGACGATGATCGAGCACGAGGCGCGAGAGCAGGAGACGGCGGGCATCGCCACGACGTTGGTGGATGCGATCCGCTTCCCACGCGAGATAAACAGCGCTCGCGGCATGGTAGAGCACGCTCGTGGCGCGCCGTGCGTCGGCTTCGTTGGCGTTGTCCTTGGCGACTTGGCGGGCGAAGGCGATGGCGCCGTCGATGTTGCGGCGGAGCCGATCGCGGAAGGTTATTGGAGATCGGCCGCGAGCGCAGCTTCGGCGCTGTGGCGGCCGACAGCACGCGTGAGCGCATCGAGCGCGACGATGTTGCCGGTGCCTTCCCAGATCGAGCCGAGGTGGGCGTCGCGCAACAGCCGCGCGCAGGCGAATTCCTCGACGTAGCCGATGCCACCACGAAACTCGAGCGCGTCGCCGGTCATCTTGCGCGCGTCGCGCGTGGCCCGGTACTTCAGCACCGGAGTCAGCATCCGCACCAGCGCGGCCGCCTCCTGGCTGCCACCCAGCTCGGCGCGATCGAGCGCATCGGCGGTAACGAAGCTCATCGACAGCGCCTGCTCGAGCGGTAGCATGAGTTTCATGAGCTGACGACGGGCGAGCGGCAACTCGATGATGCGACGGCCGAACGCGCGACGGCCATGCGCGACGGTCATCGCGTCATGCAGTGCGCGGCGCATCAGTGCGGTCGACTTGACGCCATTGGACAGGCGCGACCAGTTGACCATCTCCGCCATCTGGACGAAGCCGCGGCCGATATCGCCGACCGAGTACGCGAGCGCACCTTCGAGCTTGATCTCGCCCGACGCCATCGAGCGGGTGCCGAGCTTGTCCTTGAGGCGGACGATCCGGTAGTTGTTGACGGAGCCGTCGTCGAGGAAACGTGGCATCAGGAACAG
>LNEA01000427.1 GCA_001464855.1 Rhizobiales bacterium Ga0077530 | reverse complement strand
GGCCGCCCATCGATCGCCGCCTGCGCCTCCTGATACGAGAGCCGCGCCGCCGATTTCATGATGCCGCGGATAAACGTGTGCCGGCGCTTCTCGCCATGGCGATCGAACACCATCCGTACCGCCATGCACGCGCGATCCTCGCCTTCGCGTAGCGAACATAGATCGTTTGAAATGCGCTCCGGCAGCATCGGCACGACGCGGTCGGGAAAGTAGACGGAGTTGGCGCGCAGACGCGCTTCGCGGTCGAGCTTGGTGCCGGGCCGCACGTAATGAGCAACGTCGGCAATCGCGACGGTTACAATGAAACCGCCGTCGTTCGCGGGATCGGCGTCGGGCTCGGCGAGCACAGCGTCGTCGTGGTCGCGCGCATCGACAGGATCGATAGTCACGAGCGGCAGCGCGCGCAGATCGACCCTGCCACGCATATCGATCGCAGGGAGATCTTCCGCTTCGGACAGGACGGCATCCGGGAATGTATCCGGCAGCCCATGCGCGTGAATCGCAACGAGACTGATGCGGCGCTGGTCCTGCGGATTGCCGAGCGCTTCCACCACACGAGCTTGCGGGACGCCCTCGCGATGGCGGCGCACGATGTCGAAACGCACGAGATCGCCGTCGACGGCGTCGCCTTCGTTGCCGGCGTGCACCGGCCACTCCTTCAGCGCCTTGCGGTCGATGGGATCGATCGTGCCACCACCGCCGCGCGCGGCCTTGCGAAAGATGCCCATCAGGCGACTGCGCTCGCGTGGTAGCCGCTTGATCGGCTCGGCCTCGTGCGCGTAGCCGAAGACGTCGGTGCCTTCCAACCGATTGATGCGCGCCAGCACGCGGTCGCCAATGCCCAGCGCGCCTTCGCCGTCGGGCCCAAGTGCACGCCGCGCTTTCAGAATGAGGATCTTGGGCTTCTCGCCTTCCTCAACGTCCCACACCGTGGGGATCGCAATCAGTTCACCTTCGTTGTCGCGCTCGACGATCTCGAGGACGCCGACCGGCGGCAGCTTGCCCTTCGGCTTGAGCGCCTTGCGGTTGCCGACAATTGCGCCATCCGCGGCGAGATCAATAAGCATCGCTTTCAACGCGACGCGGTCGTCGCCCTTGAGGCCGAACGCGCGTGCGATCTCGCGCTTGCCGACCTTCTCGGTCGTCATGCCCAGATACTCAAGGAGCTGCTCACGCGTCGGCATGCCGCCGGCGGGCAGGTCATTGCGCGCGGCCGCGCGCGCCTTGCTCGATCGACTGGGCCGATCAGGCGTGTCGCGGCGCTTCTGCTTTTTCGGCACGCGTCATCGTCTTTCGGTTGATCTCTACTCTGCGGCATCACGACGGCGGGGTGCTGCGCTTTTCGGTGCGCCTTTAGCAGCCGCCTTTTTGGCTGGGGCCTTCTTTGCCGGCCCTTTTTCGGCCGGAGCCTTTTTCGCCGGCGCACTGGTGGGCGTACCGGGCGCCTTCTTGGCCGGCTTCTTTTCAGTTCCCGAGGCCGACGGCTTCTTCGCCGTCTTCGCCTTCGATTTTTTGCCGCCGCCCTTGGCGATGCGCTCGGCAAGAAGCGCAATCGCTTCCTCGACGGAAACCGCCTCCGGTTCCTTGTTACGCGGTACGTTGGCGTAAACCTTGTTGTGCGCGATGTAGGGCCCGTAGCGCCCCGACAGAATCTGGATCGGGCCACCCTCTTCGGGATGAGCGCCGAGATCCTTGAGAACCGTCGGTCCGGCGCGCTGGAAGCGGCCCTTGCCACCACCCGCCGCCTTCTCTGCGATCACCGCAACGGCGCGATTGATGCCAACGGAAAATACCTCTTCCATCGACTCGAGGTTGGCATACTTGCCGTCGTGCAGCACAAACGGGCCGTAGCGTCCGAGTCCCGCCGTGATCATCGCGCCCGTTTCCGGATGCAATCCGACTTCGCGCGGCAGGCTCAATAGTTGCAGCGCCTTTTCCAGATCGATCGTTGCCGCGTCGACGCCCTTAGGGATGGAACTGCGCTTGGGCTTATCGTCCTTGGTCCCTTCGCCAAGCTGCAGATACGTGCCGAATCGCCCAGTCCGCAGCGTCACCGGCAAGCCGGTTTCGGGATCATGGCCAAGCAGTTTGCCGTCCGGGTTGGCCATCTCGGCCGAGCCCTCGACCGGCTGCGCGAGCTGTCGCGTGAACCGGCAATCGGGATAACGCGAGCAGCCGATGAAGGCGCCAAATTTGCCGCTGACTTTAAGGCTCAGGCGTCCCTCGCCACAGTTCGGGCACGCGCGCGGATCGGAGCCATCGCCCTTGTCGGGAAAGATGTGCGGCCCGAGCAGCTCATTCAGCGCTTCAAGAACTTCGCTGACGCGAAGATCCTTGGTCTCGGCGACGGCGGCCGTGAAGTCCTTCCAGAAATCGCGCAGGACCTCTTTCCAGTCGAGCTTATGGTCGGAGATGAGATCGAGCTTCTCTTCGAGGCTCGCAGTAAAATCGTATTCGACGTAGCGCTTGAAGAACGCTTCGAGGAAGGCCGTGACGAGGCGGCCCTTGTCGTCGGGGATGAGGCGCTTGCGGTCGATGCGGACGTAACCGCGATCCTCGAGCACGGCGAGCGTCGAGGCATACGTCGACGGCCGCCCGATGCCGAGCTCTTCCATCTTCTTCACGAGCGTGGCTTCGGAATAACGCGGCGGCGGCTCGGTAAAATGCTGCTTGGCCTCGATGCCGCGATCCTTGAGGTGTTCGCCCTCGTTGAGCGGCGGCAGTCGACGGCTCTCCTCGTCCTCCTCGTCGCGGCCTTCCTCGTAGAGTTTCAGGAAGCCATCGAACAGGACGACGGTGCCGGTCGCGCGCAGGCCATAGGTCTTGCCGTCGCGCCCTTTGACCTCGATCTCGGCGGTGGTCTGCTCCAGTTCGGCCGACGCCATCTGGCTCGCAACCGCGCGCTTCCAGATCAGCTCATAGAGTTTCGCCTGGTCCTTCTGGAGATGGCGCGCCACGTCTTCAGGTCGCTGCGACACATCGGTCGGACGCACGGCCTCGTGCGCTTCCTGCGCGTTCTTGGCCTTGGTCTTGTACTCGCGAATGAACGGCGCGACGTAGCGCTTGCCGAGCGTGTTCTCGATCGAGCGGCGGATCGGGCCGATGGCTTCGGGGATGATCTGGACTCCGTCGGTTCGCATATAGGTGATGAGGCCTACGGTCTCGCCACCGATGTCGACGCCTTCATACAGCCGCTGCGCGACGTTCATCGTCTGCTTGGCTGAAAATCCGAGCTTGCGCGAGGCTTCCTGCTGCAGCGTCGACGTCGTGAAGGGTGCCGCCGGATTACGCCGGGCAGCCTTCTTCTCGACCGAGGTGATGACGAAGTCGCCCTTCTCGATCGCCGCCTTGATCGCGTTGGCGGAGACCGTTTCCTTGATATCGAGCTTCTTCAGCGCCGTGCCGGCAATCGCGGTGAGGCGCGCTTTGACCTCATCGCCTTTGCCAGTCGCGAGCAGCGCCTCGATGGTCCAGTACTCGTCGGTGCGGAACGCTTCGATCTCGCGCTCGCGCTCGCACACTAGACGCAGTGCCACCGACTGCACGCGACCCGCCGAGCGCGCCCCCGGCAGCTTGCGCCACAGCACCGGCGACAGTGTGAAGCCAACGAGATAGTCGAGCGCGCGGCGGGCGAGATAGGCCTCGACCAGCGGCGCATCGATGGCGCGGGGCGCCTTCATCGCGTCGAGCACGGCCTGCTTGGTGACCGCGTTGAAGGTCACCCGCTCGACGGGCATCCCCTTCAGCACCTTCTTTTCTTCCAGCACCTTCAGGATGTGCCAGGAGATCGCCTCGCCCTCGCGATCGGGGTCGGTGGCGAGGATCAGCTTGTCGGCGCCTTTGACGGCCGCGGCGATCTCACGGATCACCTTGGCGTTCCGTACATCGCTATCCCAGTGCATGAGAAAATCGTTGTCCGGCTCGACCGAGCCGTCCTTCGAGGGGAGATCGCGGATATGGCCGTAGCTCGCCAGAACTTTGAATTTCGAGCCGAGGTACTTGTTGATGGCTTTCGCCTTGGCGGCCGACTCGACAATGACGATGTTCATTGGGGACCGTTACCTTTGGCAGCGCCTGACAGCCCCGGGAAAATCACCGATTTACGAGGCTGGCCGCTGGTGGATGAGTGGGCTGGAACATGGGTGATGGCAGGCGGCCTGTCAAACTGACCAACCATCGGCGACGCACGTCGCATAATATTCGTATTTGATAACAATCCCTTCCTTCAATGCGCTCGGTGCATGGACGCGATTGCGTGCCACCTGCTCGGTCCTGGCCTGCCTGAGATTTCGCTCAATCCACAAAGCTGTGGGGTATCGCCCACTGAAGACGGCGCAAATGCCATCTTAGGTTGTTTTTATTTTTAACAGCAACTATAGAGTGCATACTGATTTCGCGAGCAACCCTCGGGTGGAGGCCATCTCATGACGAATTCGATGCACCACTTTCAACGCTTTCTTGGGCAGCCACAGAAGCGGCCCGCATCGCATGTGGCGGACCCGCCCACCCCCGAGATCACCCGCACCGATCAGCTCGAGTATCTTGCCGATCTCATCCTCGAACTCAAGGAGATCGCCGACAACCTCGGCTGCGCGACACTGGCCGGGATGCTTGTCGTCAGCCACCGCGAGGCGAAGATCCAGGCACATGATCGATAAAGAGCGGGACGCTCGTTATTGATCGCGGGGCGACGGCTGGGCCGCGAAGACGACGGGGAGGCTGCTGCAAAGTAGCAAACTGCCACACCTTCCTCCGTCGTCCGGCAAAGCGAGCATCAATCCGTCGCCGTACGCAGCGAGACAAGCTGCGCTCCGTGCCGCTCGATCCTTGCCGCTAGCGTCAGTTCGAGCAATGCGCCTTGCAGGGCTCGCATCGGCAGACCCGTCGCACGCGCCAGCGCGTCGATCGACAATGGCGTTGGGCCGAGCGCCGCGAGCACCGCCGCCTGCATCGCCTCCGGTGGGCCGGAGATGGATCCACCAACGTCCAGGCCAGTTGCATCGGATCGGGATGCGCCCGGCACGGCATACATGTCCACCGCCGCTGCCATTTCGCGGTCATCATCGTCACCGTCCGAAGCCGGTGATCTAGGCTCGGCCCGTTCGCCCAGCCCGTGGGCATCGCGGCCGAGTTGTGGGGCCAGAGCCTCCAGGATGTCGGCTGCGGACGTCGCGATCGTCGCGCCACCCTTGAGAAGCTTGTTCGTTCCCTCGGCGCGCGGATCGAGCGGATGGCCCGGCACCGCGAACACCTCGCGGCCCTGCTCGGCCGCCATGCGGGCCGTGATGAGCGACCCCGACCGCGTCGCCGCCTCGACGATCACCACCCCCATCGACAGGCCCGAAATGATGCGGTTGCGGCGCGGGAAGTCGTTGCCGCGCGCCCGAAAGCCCGGCGCTTGCTCGCTAACGATGCAGCCTTCAGCGCCGATCCGGGCGTGGAGAGAAGCGTGCTCCGGCGGGTAGATGTGATCGATGCCGCCCGCCATCACCGCGACCGTACCGCCTTTGGCTGCGAGAGCCGCTTCGTGGGCCGAGCCGTCGATGCCCCGCGCGAGGCCGGAGACGACGACCAATCCACCGGCGCTTAGTCCGATAGCCAATTGGCGGGCCATCTCGCGGCCAGCAGCGGACGCATTGCGCGACCCGACGATCGCGACCATCGCCTGCGCCAGGAGTTCGACGCGCCCTTTCACATAAATGAGCGGCGGCGGCACGCCGGCGTGCACGAGTGCGGCGGGGTCCCAACGCGCGCGCCGCCGCAAGCTCGGCTTCCGCTTCGCCACGCGGATGGATCTTCACCGGCTGGCGCCGCCCACCGCGACGCGAAAGGTCCGGCAATGCTGCCAGCGCCTGCTCAGCGCCGCCGCACAGGTTGATCAGTTCTCGAAAAGCGACGGGGCCGACGTTGTCGGTCCGAATCAGGCGCAGGCAGGCAAGGCGTTCGGCGTCGCCGAGTTCCGCGACCGGGAGCGGCGCGGCTCGCCCTCCCGCGCCGGATGCCTCACGCTTTGGCACCGATCCGGCTCTCCTGGCCCGCGGCGAGACGCCGGATGTTCTCGCGGTGCTTCCAATAGATGAGCGCCGACATGACCGATACGACACCGACGATCAGCGGACCACTGTAGGCCATGAAATAGAAATACGTCGCGAGCGTCCCGGCTAGTGAAGAAAGCGAAGAGTAACGGGTGATCGCTGCCACCACCAACCACGTCAGGCAGAATACGATGGGAGCCGCCCAGAGGGCCCGCGACATCACGGCGACGCCAACGAGCACTCCGATGTAGGTCGCCACGCCCTTGCCGCCCTTGAAGCCGAGCCACACAGGAAACAGGTGACCAACCACCGCGCCGAGGCCGGCGAACCAAGGAATGAG
>LNEA01000426.1 GCA_001464855.1 Rhizobiales bacterium Ga0077530 | reverse complement strand
TTGCCGAGGTAGCATGAGTGCGTGTGTTCGATGAGGATGTCGACGAGCGCGCCGCCGCCGAGCTGCTCGGCGAGCGCCCAGGTGCCGGCCTTGTCGACATACATGAGCGGGGTGTCGACCACGAACGGCTTGTCGAGGCCCAGCGACAGCGCGCGCGCGAGTGTCTGCAGCGTGTCGTTGCGGCAGTCGGGGTAGCCCGAGTAGTCGGTCTCGCACATGCCACCGACGAGCGTGTCGAGTCCACGTCGATACGCCAGCGCCGCCGCGTAGGTGAAGAACAGCAGGTTGCGGCCGGGAACGAACGTGCTCGGCAGGCCCGCAGCCGTCATCTCGATCGCGGTGTCGCGGGTGAGGCTGGTTTCGCTGATCTGCGCGAGCGTCGGCAGCGCGAGGACGTGATCGTCGCCGAGGCGCGCCGCCCAATCAGGGAATTGGACCTTGAGCGCCGCGATGACAGGACCGCGCTGGTCGAGTTCGATGCGGTGGCGCTGGCCGTAGTCGAAGCCGATCGTCTCGACGCGATCGAAACGGGTGAGCGCGGATGCAAGGCAGACCGTCGAATCCTGGCCGCCGGAAAAGAGAACGAGGGCGGCACGCTGGGCCGGTTCGGGCATAGGGCGGTCTCGGCGCTGAGAGGAAGTCGCGGATCGTCACTACGCCGCCGCGCCGGTGGGATCAACCGTCGCTATCGCGGGCTTCAAACGCACCAAACCCCGGCTGGGGGGATCCCACCGGGGCTTGGTCGTCAAACGAGCGACGAATATGCGGCTGTTACTTCGGCGTGGTGGCCGGCTGCGTAGACGGCGCTGTCGGTGTCGGCGCAGGGGCCGTGCGCTCGATCGTGGTCGGCGGCGTCTGCGAACGATCCGGCACCGTTCCGAACCCGATGAAGAGCATCGCGATGATGCCGACAACCGCTGCGATGCCGATGACCAATCCCCACGAATTCGAATCGTAGCGATCGGCGTTGTGGTCGATGTAGTCGTGCGCCTCACGACGCTCATAATCACTGTTCGCCATGGTTAGTCTCCTATCCATTGCCATGCTGAAGGTAGAACGCCCCCCTCGCATGGAAGTTCCGCCCCGACACTGAACGCGGTAAAGGACGACTGGCCCTGGCGGCGCGGCTTGGATAGGCTTGGCGGGTGCTGGCGCACCTGTTCAGTGCTGGCAGCCAATGGATTGGAGCTGAAATTATGTCCCCTGAGCAACTCGAGCTGATCAAAAAATTCAAGGTGCCGTTCGCGGAGGTCTTGGGGATCGAGTACATCGACGTCACGCGCGACCGTATCCGGGCGAAGCTCGTCGTGCGGCCCAACATGTGCAACGGCAAAAGCGTCGTGCACGGCGGCGCCCTCATGGCGTTCGCCGATACGCTCGGCGCGGCGGGGACGGTCATCAACCTGCCCGAGGGGCACGCGACGGCGACCATCGAATCCAAGACCAACTTCATTGCCGCTGCGCCGGTCGGGGCTGTGTTGATCGGCGAGGCGACGCCCGTGCATCGCGGACGGCGGACGCAGGTCTGGCAAACGCGGATCACCTTGGAGGCTGATGGGGCGTTGGTCGGCCAGGTGACGCAGACACAGATCGTACTCGAGCCGCGCGGTGGGTCCAAACCTGCGAACGCGTGACGCGCGCGCGGTCCGGCACTACGATCCAATGATCCAGATCCAACGAGAGACCAGGGAGACAAACGTCCATGTCGATGTTCGGTTTGAAAGGTAAGGTTGCGATCGTCACCGGCGGTAACGGCGGCATCGGGCTCGGCATGGCGCGCGGCCTTGCGACCGCCGGCGCAGACGTGGTCGTTGCCGGACGCAAGGCCGGGAAGTCGAAGGAAGCGGCGGCGGAGCTGGCTAAACTCGGCGTGCGGACAGCGGTGGTCGAGGTCGACGTCGCCGATGAGGCCTCATGCAAGGCGATGGTTGCGGCGGCCGCCAAGCAGATGGGGCGGGTCGATATCCTCGTCAACAACGCCGGCATCAACATCCGCAAGCCGCCGGAGACCTACACCAGCAAGGAGTGGCGCGAGATCCTGTCGATCAATCTCGATGGCGCGTTTTACTGCTCGCAGGCGGTCTACCCCGAGATGAAGAAAGCGGGTGGCGGCAAGATCATCAACATCGGCTCGATGATGTCGATTTTCGGCGCGCCGCTGACGACGGCCTATGCGGCCTCGAAGGGCGGCATCGTGCAGATGACACGCGCGCTCGCCACCGCCTGGGCGAAGGACAACATCCAGGTCAATTCGATTCTGCCGGGCTGGATCGATACCGAACTGACGCAGCGCGCCCGCGTAGACATCGAGGGTCTCAACGAGAACGTGCTGGCGCGGACGCCGGCCGGGCGCTGGGGTACGCCGGAGGACTTCTCCGGTATCGCCGTGTTCCTTGCCGCGCCCGCGTCGGACTTCGTCACGGGATCGGCGATCCCAGTGTGCGGCGGCTTCTCGGTCCGCGGGTAGGGTTTGGGCATCGGAGCATCGGGGCGTTTGCTACAAGCGAGTGGCGGGCGCTCCGATATTTCATGTTGGGACGGAAATTAACCGGTCAGCGATGAATTTGGTGCAATGTGGATGCATGACAACTACCGGTTGCTGAAGTGCGGGCCGGGATCAACATGGAAATGCGCGATGTCCGTCACCCGCATCTGCCTGCCGCTGCACCACCGCATGA
>LNEA01000425.1 GCA_001464855.1 Rhizobiales bacterium Ga0077530 | reverse complement strand
GATGTAGTGAAGTACCAGCGAACTGTAGGCGAGGTCGAAGCGGTTGACCGACAGCTCGATCGTTTCGAGATCGGCGCGGGCATACGTGATTGCAGGATCGACGAGCGCCGACCGCGCGCGGTCGAGCATCTTGTCGGATACGTCGACTCCGAGGACGTCCGCCGCACCCGCCTCGCGCGCCCAACGACAGAACCACCCATACCCACACCCTAAATCGACAATGCGACGCCCGCGTATCTCCGGCAGCATCGCGCGCAGCGCCGGCCATTCCGGTGCCGCGGCTAGTCCACCGACCGATCGCGGCAGACGGCTGTAGCCGTCGAAGAACTGCGGATCGTCGTAGATATTTTGCGTCATCAGAACGCCAGCCGGTTGGCCCTGACGACATGGGGCAACGCGATCACTTCCGCCATCACCGGCTCCGGCATCGGCTCGTCCAGCGTGACGATGCAGATCGCGTCTCCACCGGGCTTGTCGCGACCGAGATTGAGCGTTGCGATATTGAGCCCGGCGCGTCCCATCAGCATCCCGAAGTTGCCGATGAAGCCCGGCTTGTCGGTGTTGCGCACGAACAGCATGTGCGGCGCCGTCTCGAACTCCATATTGATATCGCGAACCTGGATGATGCGCGGCCGACCATCGGCGAACACGGTGCCGGCGACGGAGCGGTCGTACTTCTCGGTCTTGACGGTCAACCGCATGTAGCCTTCGAAGGCGCCATCCTGCGTGCGCACAACTTCCTCGACCACGATGCCGCGATCCTTCGCCGTCGTTGCGGCCGAGACCATGTTGACGGCATCCGAGAGCAGCGGGCGCAGGATGCCGGCCACCGCCGCCGCTGAAAGCGGTTTCACGTTCAGCTCCGCGACCGTCCCCGAATATTCGAGACGGATGCCATTGATGCTGGTCTCGGTAAGCTGGCCCGCGAACAGGCCAAGCTGCTCGGCGAGCTTGACCCAGGGGCGCAGGCGCGGCGCTTCCTCGGCGGTGATCGAGGGAAAATTGACGGCATTGGTGATCGCGCCCTTGAGCAGGTAGTCCGACATCTGTTCCGCGATCTGTAGCGCCACGTTCTCCTGGGCTTCGGACGTCGCCGCGCCGAGATGCGGCGTGCAAACGACATTCGGCAGCCCGAACAGGACATTCTCGGTCGCCGGTTCGGTCTCGAAGACGTCGAGCGCCGCACCCGCCACCTTGCCGGATTTCAGCGCGGTCGCCAGCGCCTTCTCGTCGACGAGGCCGCCGCGCGCGCAATTGATGATGCGCACGCCCGGCTTCATCTGCTGGAAAGCGGCCGCGTTGATGACGTTGCGGGTGCGATCGGTCAGCGGCGTGTGCAGTGTGATGAAATCGGCGCGCGCGAATAGGGCCGGCAGTTCGACTTTCTCGACGCCGATCTCCATGGCGCGCTCCTCGGACAGGAACGGATCGAACGCGACGACGCGCATTTTCAGGCCGATCGCGCGATCGGCAACGATCGAGCCGATATTGCCGCAGCCGATGACACCAAGCGTCTTGCCGTAAAGTTCGACGCCAAGGAAACGCGATTTCTCCCACTTGCCGGCCTGGGTCGAGCGGTCCGCCTCGGGAAGCTGGCGGGCGAGCGCCATCATCATCGCGATCGCGTGCTCGGCCGTCGTGATCGAATTGCCGAAGGGCGTGTTCATCACGATGATGCCCTTGGCTGTCGCGGCTTTGATGTCGACGTTGTCGACGCCGATGCCGGCGCGGCCGATCACCTTGAGATTGTTGGCCGCTGCGATGATCTTCTCGGTTGCCTTGGTCGCGGATCGGATCGCGAGGCCGTCGTAGTCGCCGATGATCGCCGCGAGCCGCTCCTTGTCCTTGCCGAGCTTCGGCTCGAATGTCACGTCGATGCCGCGGTCCTTGAAAATCTGGACGGCGGTCGGGGACAGCTCGTCGGAAATGAGAACTTTGGGTGCCATGTATCATAGTCCTGAGAATGTGCGCCGGCACGACCGTTCGCGTGGCTGCGGCGACGAGTGAATTTTCTAATGCGATGATCGGGGAGGCGCCGTACGCCTCCCACACCTTCGATCGTCAGGCGACTTTCGCCAGCGACGCACGGGCTTCCGCGTAGGCCCACTCGATCCACGGCACGAGCAACTGCACGTCGCTCGCCTCGATCGTCGATCCCGTCCAGATCCGCAAGCCCGGCGGCGCGTCGCGGTAATAGCCCGCGTCCATCGCGACGCCTTCCTTCTCGAGAAGGCCCGACACGCTCTTGGCGAATGCCGCCTGCGCCTCGACTGGGAGCGCTGTCAGCGCCGGATCGACGAACCTCAGGCAGACGCTGGTGTTCGATCGCGTCTTCGGATCGACCGCGAGGCTCGCAATCCACGGCGTGCGCTCGACCCAGTCGTAGATCACCTTGGCGTTCGCATCAGCGCGCGCCATGAGCGCATTGGCGCCGCCGATCCGCTCGGCCCAGCCGAGCGCGTCGAGATAATCCTCGAGCGCCAGCATCGACGGCGTATTGATCGTCTCGCCCTCGAAGATCGCGCGCTGCACCTTGCCCGCCTTCGTCAAGCGGAAGAGTTTGGGCAGCGGCCACGCCGGCGTATAGTTTTCGAGCCGTTCGACCGCGCGCGGCGACAGCACCAGCATGCCGTGCGCGGCTTCGCTGCCGAGCACCTTCTGCCAGGAAAACGTGAACACATCGACCTTCGACCAGTCGACGGGCTGCGCGAACGCAGCGGAGGTTGCATCCGCAAACGTCAGGCCGGCGCGATTGGCCGGGATCCAGTCGTAGTTCGGGACGCGAACGCCGGATGTCGTGCCGTTGGCGGTGAAGATCACATCGCGCGTGAAATCGACTTGCGCGGGATCAGGCAGCTCCCCGTATGGGGCTTTGAGCAATCGGATATCCGAGAGCTTGAGCTGCTTGGTCATGTCGGTGACCCAGCCCTCGCCGAAGCTTTCCCAGGCCAGCGCATCGACACCGCGCGCGCCGAGCATCGACCACATGGCAAGCTCGAAGGCGCCGGTGTCCGACGCCGGTACGATCCCGCAGAGGTAGTCGGCCGGGAGACCGAGCAGCGCTTTGGTTTTGTCGATCGCGAGTTTCAGGCGCGCTTTGCCTTCCTTCGCCCGGTGCGACCGGCCGAGAAACGCTTTTTCGAGTGCCTGGGGAGACCAGCCGGGGCGCTTGGCGCAGGGGCCGGAAGAGAAGTGCGCGCAATTCGGCCGCGCCTGCGGCCGTGAGGTCGTCGTCATGTGAGCCTATCCTTCCAGATAGAAGCCCCTCGTTGGGGAGGGGTGTCCCACGGCGGCTGATACGCCCGGCGGTGACGCTCGTCAATCCCGGCGACGTCGCAGATGTGCGCAGCCTGTTGCCGCCGCGCACCCGTGATGCCGCCGCGCATGATTTACACCCCAACCGCGCGGCGATAGCGTGCCGCCGTTGATGATCGAGGGAGCTAGTGCATGCGAGCCATCGTCACCGCGTTGTCCTGCATGATCGCTGGCCTCTTGTCGGTTCCGGGGGACGTTCGCGCACAACCGGCAACACCGGCCCCCGCGACGATCGAGTGGCGACTTGAAAACAACTTCAGGCTCTTCAAGCGGGCCGAGGACACGCGCAAGCTGCGCGACACGTACCGGGCGCTGGCCGCGCAAACAGGCCGCGCACCGACAGTGCTCGAATTCGAACAACATCTGGCCAAGGCGACCGACGGCTGGGGTTGGTCGGAGACACTGGTCGACCACGTAATCCAGGACGCGTGCTGGTATCGACGTGACGCGGAGTGCTCGACCTATGCCCGGCCGACCTCGCACCGCGTCGAGGTCCGGCTACCGGATCACGCAGGTTTGTGCACGTGGCAGGTCGGCGGCACCCCAGTCGCGGGCGCAGGTTCGCCCTGCAGCATCGCGGTAACGGTCGAAATCCCCTATCCGGCCGGCGCCAATGTCGTGGCCCTCGTCGACGGCGCGCCCGTCGCAACGTCCCACGTCCATGTCAAAGACCGGCTGATCGTCAGCCTCGGCGATTCCTTTGCATCCGGTGAGGGTAATCCCGATCGCGCCGTCCGCTTCCAGCGCGGCCGTGTCGTTCGCTACGGCACCACCGATCCGCGGCTGCGCGGCTATCCCGCCCGCGTCGGAGACTGGCGCAATACCGGCGACCAAGTGTTCACCGACGGCGCCGCGCAGTGGTTGCATCGACCCTGCCACCGCTCGCTCTATTCGGCGCACGCGCGCGTCGCATTGCATCTCGCGCTGACGGATACGGACGAGCACACCGCCGTCACCTTCATCGGCGTCGCGTGTACCGCAGCCGAGATCGAGAACGGCTTGTTCATGCCGCACATGGGCAATGATCGTGAAGGGTCGGATGAACTCGTCACGCTGTCGCAACTGAGCGGTGTCACGCGTGCGATTTGCGCGCCGGGCAGCACGAGCCTCGGCACCGCGACATACGCCATGCGCGCAATGGAGGGCAACGCGGGGCGCGAGCGCAGCCATCGCATTTTCACCTGCCCGAAAGAGCAGGCACGGAGCATCGATCTGCTGTTGCTGTCGATCGGCGGCAACGACATCGGCTTCAGCAAACTCGTCGCGTGGGCAAGCCTGTCCGATGTCGCGGAATCCGCCCTCAAGGGCACGTTGACGCGCGATCCGGCGCGCGCACGACCCTACCTCGGGGCGCTGCGCCACAACTACGGCGAGGTCGACCGCGCGGTCCGCGACGCGTTGCATGTCGAGCCCGGGCGCGTGGTGCTCATGGCCTATCCGCGGATGGGGTTCAACGAGAGCGGTGCGCCCTGCGGTAGCGGCCGCCTCGGCATGGAGGTTTCGCCGGTATTCAGCTTTTTCGGCACCCGCGCGACCAGCGTCGAGCGCTTCGCCGAGACCGAGTTGACGCCGTTGATGCGTGAGGTCGCCGCCAAACACGGCTGGCAATGGGCGGATGCGCATCGCGAAATGTCGCGTCGCCACGGCTTCTGCGCCAAGGGTGGTGATGATGGAGCGGGAACGATTGCCAGCGCAGGCGAGATGTCGTTCCCGTTCCGCAGAGCCGACAGAGGCGGCGGCGTTGAGCCGTCACCATTTTCGGCGGCGGCGACGACAGGGTTCGGCGCGCGCCCAAAGCCGAAGGCGCCACCGCAGGAGGGCGGCGCCCGCGCGGCCGGATGGCTGGAGACCGCGCCCCCCGCGACCGATTGGATGCCCTACCCGCCCCACGAGTTCCGGCCGTATCAGCCGCGTACCCGATGGTATCGATCGCCGAACGACGCGTTCCTTACCGTCAACCTTCACTACGGCAAGATCGGTGACCGCGTGAGCCTGACCCATTTCGTGGCGTCGAGCGGCGCCTTCCACCCGAACGCGCAGGGCCACGCCGCGGCCGCTGACGCGATCCGCGACGTGATCGAAAGAACAGACCTGCTGAAATAGCTACTGCCGAGCCAGCTTCCGGGGCGCGGGTTCAAGGTCCGCGAGAACGGGCTTCGCAGCCTTGCCAGCCGCCTTGGCCGCATTCAATTCGGCGACCACTTGGTTGGCGAACGCCACCGTCCGGTCGACAACGATCTGGCGCTGCTTGTCGATCGTGATGTTGTGATAGCTGTCGTCGAGGATGACGGTATTGACGCGGCCGCTGAGTTTCTTCTGCAGGAACTCGGCATTGTTGAGATGGGCGTAGTCGTCCTCACGCGGGTGAATGAGGAGCGCCGGCTGCGTCGTCTTCCCGATCTCGCGACGCACGGTCCGCGACAGCCAGCGGTGCTCCAGAACGGCGCCGCCCGGCGTGCTCGGCAGGCCGGCAACCGCGCTCTCCTTGTTGAGAAAGGCCTTGCGGACGAAGTCGCGCACGCGCTCGTCCTTGATCCCGTGCGGCTCCATGTCCGGAAAGTCGATCAAATTGGCGAACCATTTCGTATGCACGAGATTGAAGAAGCGCGCATACCAGGGGATCACCCAGCCATTGAGCCAGATCGTCGGAGCGTAAGACAAGGTCCCCTGGACCAGTTTCGGATTCCGAGCGGCCAGCAAAAGCGCCAGCAACGCGCCAGTCGAGAGACCGCCCACCAGCACGACATCGCACTCTTTGCGCATCTCGTGCAGCGCCGTCTCGGCGCTCGCGTACCATTCTTGCCAGGTTGACGTTGCAACGTCGGATTCTTCACCACCATGGCCCGCGATCAGCGGACAGTGGACGGTGAAACCGCTGCGCGCGGCGCCGTAGGCAACGTATCGCATTTCGAGCGGTGTGCCGCACAGGCCATGCAGCAGCAAAAGGCCGACGCGATTGCCGGCAATCTTCAAACTCAGATCTCTTTTGGTCATTCCCAGTTCACAGCATGTGTTGTTCGTTGGTCGATGGTTGTTTTTTCACAATTCCATCGGCGAAGGCAGTCATACTCCTTCAAGTATGTGTGATCTTATTCGTCAATCATTATGGTTAATTTCCGTCAACACCTTGAATATAGAAAGACGGATCGGAATTGCTGTACCAGACGTATAGTATCCGATCGGACGAGCGCTGAATGCCATTCTAAGTCTATGAGATGGCTGGCACTTTGTTGCATCATCAACGTGGACCAGCGACGTGCTCCAGACGCGAATCCTTAAGAGCGTCACCGAGGTCGATCAGCCTGATTGGGATCGCCTGTTTCCTGGCCGAATCGAAGGCTGGGATTACTTTCGCGCCTGCGAGTTGGCGGCCCCGGAGGGTTTCGAACTGGGCGCGCTGGCGGTCTATCGTGACTCTCAACTGGTGGGCGCGGCGCCGACCTTCAAGGTCAACTATCGCTTGGACATGTCATTGCCTCCGCGATTTCAGGCGGTCGGCGAATGGTTGAATGCGCGCGCGCCGCGCCTTGTGAACGCGCCAGTCGTCGGGCTCGGCTCACCGCTCGTGGAGGAGTGCCCGATCGGGATCGATGCGCGACTGTCGCCGGAGGATCGTACCGCCGTCTTCGAGGCACTGCTTGCCGCGCTTGCCCAACACGGGAAGGCTACCGGCGCGGCGCTCCTGGCGTTGAAGGACATGACCGAAGCTGACCGCGCATGGGCAGGGCCACTCATGGACCAAGCGAAGTTCGCGGCCGTCCCGACCCTTCCGGTCGCGGTTCTCCACCTCCCGTTCGCTGATGAGACCGCCTATATCGCCAGCCTCGCGGGCCCGATGCGCAACGAGATCCGGCGCAAACTCAAGCACCTCAAGAATGTCGAGGTCTCATTCCCGACGACGATCGACGGGCTGGAAGACGAAATCGTCTCCCTGTTCGAAGAAACCAAATCGCACCGCAAGGCCGACTACGACGATTTCGACAATGTCCCGCCGCGCTATTTCCGCACCGTGCTCGAGGCTCTGGGGCCGCGCGCCCGCCTCATGACCTGCCGGATCGGTGGCGTGCTCGCGAGCTTCAACATCTTCCTCGTCGAGGACGATCGCATCATCGGCAAATATCTCGGAATGCGCTATCCGCTCGCCCGGGAGCACAACCTCTACTTTCTGAACTGGATGTTGATTGCCCGGGTCTGCATGGCCGAAGGCAAGACGTGGATGCAGAGCGGGCACACCGGCTATCGCGTAAAGGTCCGGCTCGGCAGCAAGCTCAAGCGATCCTGGGTCTATTTCCGCCACGTCAATCCGGTGATCAACGTCGGGTTCCGCACACTCGGCCCTCGCTTCGCCTTCGACGCGATGGACCCGGACCTCAAGGAGCTCGGTGAGCGGGCCCCGTATTTGTCGGCACCCGTTGCAAAACCCGGACTTGAAGGCGGCTAAGAAACTGGTCGACAATGGTCCTGCGATCTGTCGCCCAGGAAAGGCACCGCCGTGACCTCATCTCCCGAAATCGCCGGAACGATCCCGTTCGAACCGATCCACAGCGAACTCGTGCCCGGCCGCACCGCGCTCGTCCATATCGATGCGCAGAATGATTTTCTCAGTCCCGAGGGCCACTACGCCAAGTCGGGCATCGACATATCGCACATGCGCCGGTCGATCGAACCGATCACCAAGTTGACCGCCGAAGCGCGCCGTCGCGGCATTCCGGTGATCTGGACACGGCACGGCACGCGCGGCTTGATCGACGGCGGCTCCTTCATGCGGCACCGGCCCTTCCTCAAGGACGGCGGCCTGCGCCAGAACACCTGGGGCTACGAAATCTACGAGCCGCTCGGAGCACATCCCGACGACTGGTATATCGAGAAGGTGCGGCTCAGCGCCTTCTTCAATACGACGCTCGACGTGCTGCTGCGCAATCTCAAGGCCGAGACGGTCATCTTCACCGGCGTGCTGACCAACCAGTGCGTTGCAGCGTCGTCGAAGGACGCCATGTTCCGCGACTACCTGCCCATCGTGGTCGAGGAAGCGACCGGCACGACACTCCCGCACCTGCACGGGCCGGCGATCGAAATGATGAAGGTCGGTTGGGCGGAAGTCTCGACCATGGCCGACGTGATGGCGCAGATGGAGACGTTCCCTCTCTCCAATACCGGGCCGCGCTGATCGAGCTGGCGCTGCGTCCTAGCGGTCGATCTCGCCGAACACGATGTCGAACGAGCCGAGGATCGCCGACACGTCGGCGAGCAGGTGCTTCTTGCCGAACGGATCGAGCGCCTGGAGGTGAGGAAAACCCGGCGCGCGGATCTTGCAGCGGTAGGGCTTGTTCGAACCGTCGGCAACGAGATAGACGCCGAACTCGCCCTTCGGCGCCTCGACGCAGGCATAGACATCTCCCGCCGGGACATGGAAGCCTTCGGTGTAGAGCTTGAAGTGGTGGATCAGCGCTTCCATCGAGCGCTTCATCTCGGCCCGCTTGGGCGGCACGACCTTCTTGTCGTCGGTGACGTGCGGACCTTGGCCGGCGGCCGACGTGAGCTTCTCGCAGCACTGCTTCATGATGCGGGCGGATTCGCGCATCTCCACCATGCGCATGACGTAACGATCGTAGCAGTCGCCGTTCTTGCCAATGGGAATGTCGAATTCCAATTCCGAGTAGCACTCGTACGGCTGCGCGCGACGCAGATCCCACGCCGCGCCGGCCGAGCGCAGCATGACGCCCGACATGCCCCACGCGAGCGCCTCGGCGAGCGTGAACGTGCCGATGTCGACGTTGCGCTGCTTGAAAATGCGGTTGTCGGTCAGCAGTCCCTCGATGTCGTCGCAGACCTTGAGGAAGGGATCGCACCACGCGTAGATGTCGTCGATGAGCTGCGGCGGCAGATCCTGGTGGACGCCTCCCATGCGGAAATACTTGGCGTGCATGCGCGAGCCCGAAGCGCGCTCGTAGAACACCATCAGTTTTTCGCGTTCCTCGAAACCCCACAGCGGCGGCGTCAGCGCGCCGACGTCCATGGCCTGCGTCGTGACGTTGAGGAGATGCGAGAGGATGCGACCGATCTCGGAATAGAGCACGCGGATGAGCTGGGCGCGTTTGGGGATCTCGAGTTCGAGGAGCTTCTCCGCCGCCAAGCAGAAGGCGTGCTCCTGATTCATCGGCGCAACGTAGTCGAGGCGATCGAAATAGCCGATCGCCTGGAGATACGACTTCTGCTCGATCAGCTTCTCGGTGCCGCGATGCAGGAGACCGATATGGGGGTCGACGCGCTCGACCACCTCGCCATCGAGTTCCAGCACCAGGCGAAGCACGCCGTGGGCCGCCGGATGCTGCGGGCCGAAATTGATGTTGAACGGACGGATTTCGGTCTCGGGCACGGATCAAACCCCCGCGGAAGATTGCTACCGCTCGATAGCCCAGACCGCCCCATCATTGCAACGCGTCAATTCCGCGGGCCACGCGTGCGCATAAAAAAACCGGGCCCACGAGATGTCGTGGGCCCGGCTTTGACGCCTCAGCGAACAATTACCAGTCAATTCGGTTTGCTGCCGTTAGTGGACACGAGCACCGGGCCTGATCCCTTGGGGCGCGGGTTCTCGGTCAGCACGCCGAGACGGCGCGCCACTTCCTGATACGCCTCGATCAGCCCGCCGAGATCCTGGCGGAAGCGGTCCTTGTCCATCTTGTCGCCGCTGGTCGCATCCCACAGGCGGCAGCAGTCCGGGCTGATCTCGTCGGCGAGGACGATCCGAACGGTATCGTTCTGCTCCCACAGGCGGCCGAACTCGACCTTGAAGTCGACGAGACGAATGCCAACGCCGAGGAACAGGCCAACCAGGAAGTCGTTGATCCGGAGCGCGAGCTGCATCACTTCGTCGATCTCGGCCGGCGTTGCCCAGCCGAACGCGGTGATGTGCTCTTCCGACACCATCGGATCGTTGAGCTTGTCGTTCTTGTAATAGAACTCGACGATCGAGCGCGGCAGCGCCGAGCCCTCGTCGAGACCGAGCCGCGTGGACAGCGAGCCCGCAGCAACATTGCGCACGACCACTTCGAGCGGAATGATCTCGACTTCGCGGATCAACTGCTCGCGCATGTTGAGGCGCTTGATGAAGTGCGTGGGAACACCGATGTCGCCGAGCCGCTGGAAGATGTACTCGGAGATGCGGTTGTTAAGCACACCCTTGCCATCGATGAGCGCGTGCTTCTTGTTGTTGAATGCCGTGGCGTCATCCTTGAAATGCTGGATGAGCGTGCCGGGCTCCGGGCCCTCGTAGAGGACCTTCGCCTTGCCCTCGTAGATGCGACGCCGCCTGTTCATTTCGTTTGTCCTTCGTGGAGTCTTACGTTCCTGCGGACATCGGTCCGCGGGCCTCATGATGCACTGCGATGGAGGACCGTTTGCCGGCGCCCGTCGCAACACGACGCACGTCACCTGTCCCCCGATTGCTGAGATCACCCGTGAGCGCGAGATTATCCGAACCGGGCTCCGGAAACAACGATGACCCCAGGGCATACAAGGTGTACGTCGTTCACGAATGCTAGATGGTTGATTTGGGCCCACTGCTCACGATATGCCTCCTCACAGTGCAGGGCGCGCCGAAGGGCCGCGCCGGCGGCGACAGGCACATGCACCCCTGATTTTAACCGGAGAGCTTCATGACGACGTTCGACGAGCGGCAAAAAGGCTTCGAGAAAAAATTCGCGATGGATCAGGATCTGAAGTTCAGAGCCGAGTCACGCCGCAATAAAATGATGGCAGAATGGGCGGCCGCTAAGCTTGGCATCACCGGCGCAGCCCTCGATGACTACGTTAAAGCTGTCCGAAAGGCCGATCTCGAAGAAAAGGGCGATGACGATGTCTTCCGCAAGATCCGAAAAGACTTGGACGCCAAGAGCATCGCTGTAACCGATAACGAGATTCGCGAGACCATGTTCCGGTTCCTCGAGGCCGCGGTCACGCAAATTCAAGGCGAGTCCGCATAGCGGGATCGCACCTTAAAGTTGCATTTTTCCCCGCGCTGCCCGGCCGTGGCTGGTGCGACGAACGGGCGCTCAACGGGCGCCCGTCGCTTATTCGGCAGCGATGAGCGGCTGCGGCGGCACAACCGCGAGCTGGCGCCGAGCCAGCTCCCTGAGTGAGTCGATCGGCTTGAGCTTGCCTTCGACCTCGTGGTGCCAATACGTCCAGCCGTTGCAGGCCGCCTTACCCTGCACCGCCGCGCCGAGACGGTGAATCGATCCTTGCGTGCGCTCGCT
>LNEA01000424.1 GCA_001464855.1 Rhizobiales bacterium Ga0077530 | reverse complement strand
CGAACCCGCGCGATTCGTTCGCGCGCGGCGGCCACGTAGTCAAGATCGCGCTCGATGCCGATGTAGTGGCGACCGAGCCGATGCGCGACGGCGCCCGTGGTCCCCGTGCCGAAGAACGGGTCCAGCACCACATCGCCTGGCCGCGTCGACGCAAGCAGCACGCGATGCAGCAGCGCCTCTGGCTTCTGAGTCGGATGCGCCTTGCGGCCGCCATCGTCCTTGAGCCGCTCCGGCCCCGAGCAGATCGGAAACAGCCAGTCCGATCGCATCTGCAGGTCGTCGTTGCCGGCCTTCATGGCCTCGTAGTTGAACGTCACGCGCGCCTTGCGATCGCGGCCCGCCCAGATCAGCGTCTCGTGAGCGTTGGTGAAACGCTTGCCGCGGAAGTTCGGCATCGGATTGGTCTTGCGCCACACGACATCGTTCTGAATCCAGAACCCGAGGTCCTGGAGTGCCGCGCCGAGCCGGAACACGTTGTGATAAGAGCCGATCACCCAGATCGCGCCATCGGGCTTGAGGATGCGACGGCATTCGGTCAGCCAAGCGCGGGTGAAGCGGTCGTAGGTCGCGAAGTCGTCGAACTTGTCCCACGCGTTGTCGACACCATCGACGACGGTATTGTTGGGGCGCAGCAGCGCGCCATCGAGCTGAAGATTGTAGGGGGGATCGGCAAAGACGAGATCGACGCTCGCATCCGGCAGCTTGGCCAGCTCCGCAAGGCAATCACCGACGAGAATCGAATCCGACTTCGAACCGCCACGCACTCGACGAACGCTCATGACCGACACTCTCAACTGACAAACGCGACAACACCGCTCATACTTTCAGAGCACAGGCTGGATTAAGCCCCGCGGACTGGCAACAACCAGCCGAGAGACAGACCTGAGCCCTAACCTGACCGGCCGAGGTTAAGACCTGATTAACCGTGACCGACGCTTTGCGGCAGGCACGCAAATAACCACGCGATTGGGTCGAACGAATGGCGAACTCTTGGTGCGGCAGCGCATAGGAGACGAACGTCACTCCGACATGGGTCATGCGGGCTGATCACAGATACCGTGACGCTTCCGGCACACCGGCAACCAACTTCCAGCCCCCCAATCGACAGCCGTCGCCAATCAGCTTATCAGCATCGGCATGCTCAGAGGGCTTTACGATTGGACGATGCGGATGGCGGCGCACGAGCGCGCTCCGTGGGCCCTATTTATCGTCGCCTTCGTCGAAAGCTCGTTCTTCCCGATCCCGCCGCACGCCATGCTGGTGCCGATGGTACTTGCAAACCGCGCCAAGGCCTGGACCTACGCGGCCATCACCACCGTCGGCTCCGTCCTCGGGGGCATCGCCGGCTACGGTATCGGATACTTCCTCTACGAAACCGTCGGCCGGCGCGTGCTCGAAATCTACGGTTACGCCGATAAGTTCGCGACCTTTGCCACGCAGTACAACGACTATGGTGCCTGGATCGTCTTTTTCGCCGGCGTGACACCCTTTCCCTACAAAGTCATCACCATTGCCAGCGGCGTCACCCAACTTAGTTTCATGGTCTTCATGCTGGCGAGCATCGTCGCGCGCGGGCTCGTCTTCTTCACCATGGGGGCGCTGCTCTACTGGTTCGGCCCGCCCATCCGTGCATTTATCGAGCGGCGGCTCGGACTTGTTGCCACCGTCTTCACGGTGCTGCTATTTGCCGGCTTTGCGGCGATCAAACTCTTTGTCTAGGGTGCGCCATGCACCAGCACCATACATCGGCGACCGCGCTCCCCGCCTATAGGGCCGGCGCCGCGGCACTCATGATTGCAGCCGGCGCCCTCATTGCCGCCTACGGTTTTGAATACATCGGCGGCTACGAACCGTGCCCGCTCTGCCTGATGGAACGCTACGCGTACTACGCCGGCATTCCGCTGCTGTTCCTGGCCCTGGTGCTGGTTGCGACCGAACGCGCGGGATGGGCGGCGGTCGTATTCTTCCTCGTCGCACTCGCGTTCCTGGCCAACGCCGGCCTCGGCACGTACCACGCCGGCGCCGAGTGGAAATTCTGGCCGGGGCCCGATACCTGTGGCGCCGTTAGTCGACCGCTCGGTGGCGGTTCCGGCAGTCTCCTGAAGGAACTGGAAACGATCCGCGTCATCCGCTGCGATGAAGCGCCGTGGCAATTCCTCGGCCTCTCCTTCGCCGGTTGGAACGTCGTCGCCTCGTTGCTCATCGTCATCGCCACGCTGCAAGCGGCGTTCTCTGCCTCGGCCAGAAACACTCAACGGCGGATGAGCGAGATTTGAGTCCTTCTTTCCGCCGACGCGTACGGCTTCGCCTACACGCGCGGCGGGTCGTATCCCTCCGGTCGCGTATTCACCTCGCGGCCTTCGGCCGCAACAGCCGTCTACATTTTAAGTGGCGATCGAAGATCGCGAGGTCAGATCGCTGACCGACGATGCAGCCCCGCGGCCGCAGTAGCCGAAGGCGTTGCGGACCGAGGCAAAAAAAGAAAAACTACTTCTTGATCGTGTCCAGCACGTCACCGAGGAATCCGGTGAGATCTTCCGTCATGTGGTGGATGTGCTCGGGCGGCTTCTGCCAGTTGCGGATCCCGATCTGCACGGGGTGATCGACGTACGACGAATGCACGAGCACCGTCGTTAAGCCGAGCTGATGCGGCACTTCGAGATTGTGCGGCATGTCCTCGAACATGGCGGCGGCCTTGGGCGACACGCCATGGCGCTTGAGGAAATCGCTGTATGGTCCCGCCTGCGGCTTCGGCACGTAGTCGGACGCGACGATGTCGTAGATGTCCTCGAAGAGATGGAGGATGCCGAGCTTGCCGGCGACGCGCTCCGCGTGCGCGCGCGTGCCGTTGGTGAAAATCAATCGCCGACCGGGAAGCTGCTCGATCGCCGCCGCCAGCTCGGGATGCTCCGGCACGACGGCGAGATCGATGTCGTGCACGTAATCGAGGAATGCCTCCGGGCGCATCTTGTGCACCTTCATGAGACCGGAGAGCGTCGTCCCGAATTGACGGTAGTAGCTTTTCTGGAGATGGCGCGCGTATTCGAACGGCACGCCGAGAAAATTGGCGATGAACTCGCCCATCTTCTGGTCGACCTGGGCAAACAGGTTGCACTCGGCCTTGTAGAGCGTGTTGTCGAGATCGAACACCCACGCTTGGGTCGCGTCGAAGCCCGCACGATGCCGCGCTGGCACGACTTTGCCCTCGTCCGCGGGCAAAATCACTGGAGCTTTGGTCTCGTCCGCGCTCATGCCTACTTCTTTTTCTTGGCGCCACCGACCAGCGTGCCGACACCATGTTCGGTGAATAGTTCGAGCAGTACGCAGTGCGGCACCCGCCCATCGATGATGACGACGGCCTCGACGCCGGCTTCGACAACCTCGATGCACCCTTCGATCTTCGGGATCATGCCGCCGCTGATCGTACCGTTGCGGATGAGATCGCGCGCCTCGCTCACGCTCAGCTCGGGTATCAGATTCATGTCCTTGTCCAGCACACCCGCGACGTCGGTCAGCAGCAGAAGACGCTTCGCCTTCATGCGGGCGGCAAGCGCGGATGCGAACGTGTCCGCGTTGATGTTGAGCGTTTCGCCGTCGCGCGAGATGCCGACCGGCGCGATGACCGGGATCAGGTCCGATTTGGAAATCACTTCGACGATGTGCGGGTTCACTTCGACAGGGTCGCCGACGTAGCCGATATCGACCGCCTGCATGATGTTCGATTGCGGGTCGGGCATCTCGGTGATCCTCTTCGCCACCATCAGATTGGCATCTTTGCCGCAGATGCCGACGGCCTTGCCGCCCTGACGGTTGATCGCCGAGACGATCTCCTTGTTGATGGCGCCCGCGAGGACCATCTCGACGATCTCGACCGTCGGCTTGTCGGTGACGCGCAGGCCGTGCACGAACTCCGATTCGATCGCGAGCTTCTTCAGCATCCGACCGATCTGCGGGCCGCCACCGTGCACGACGACCGGATTGATGCCCGACAGTTTCAGATAGACGATGTCCTTGGCGAAAGCCTCGGCGAGCTTCTCGTCGCCCATAGCGTTGCCGCCGAACTTGATGACGACCGTTTCCTCGTCGTAGTTGATGAGCGCCGGCAGGGCCTCGGCCAGGATGCGCACTTGTGCTTGCGGTGCGATTTCGCTCGCGCCGGCCGCCGCTCCGCCCAGTTCCCCGCTCTTCGCCATTTCACCAACCTTTCCGCCCAACACCACTGATCCGCATCGCGGCGGCACTTATAGCGCCTTGCTGGGTCCACTCAACGAACTTTCGTTCAATGCATTGCTGTGTCGCCCGTGCGCTGTCGCACCGTGGACGAGCTGGGCTACACTTGCGGCGTGGTCGCGCGGTGTGGCGCGCCGACCTCACTTGCGCATTGCATATTAACTCCATGATGCCGCGCGCGATTTGAAGCCGGCGGAGGGGAGAACCGGATTCCCGTCGCAGGGTGAATCATGCTCTAAGCGGGAAACAGCGCCGCCCGGACCCGATCGGACGACGCGTGATGGGTTGAAATGGCTTCAGTGGCCCGCTTGGGGCAGGGGCGGGCCAGGGGATGGCGCAGACGACATCGTTCGAGGCAGGCCGAATTGCGAGGACCGGGACGCTGGCGGCAACGCTGGTGCGCGCGGCCGACTATGCGGCTGGTCCGATGCATGGTGCCGTCACCCTCGAGCATCTCCTGCTGGCGCTCACCGAGGACGACGACGCCGTCGGTGTGCTCGCAGCAAGCAACGTCGACCTTGCGCGGCTGCGCAATGAGGTCGCGGCGTTCATCGGCCAGCAACAGTTCCCGCCACTTCCCCAGGGAATGCGGCCGGGCCCCGACGCCGAACTCACCAAGATCCTCAGCTACGCCGAAGCCGCCTCGCGCCAAAGCGGACGGACGGAAATCAACGGCGCTATCGTGCTTGCGGCCATCGTCGGCGAAGGCCGCAGCATGGCGGCGACGTTCCTCAAGGCGCAGGGTCTGACGTTCCAGGCCGCCATCAAATTCATTCAGCAAACGCTGGCGCCCGACCCCGCACCGGCTGCGCCTGCCGCCCCGGCGAGCGAGTCCCACGAGGCGGCGGTCGAGGCAGATACCGCCGACAGCGCGCCGGAAGTTGCGGAGGAAGTCGCCCGCCCGCCGGACGTCGAGATCGCCAGGCCACAGCCGGAATCGCCGCGCGAAAGCAGGCACCGCAGCGACGCTGACGGTGTTATTGGGACACGCGCACCCCCCGTCCAGAAACCGCAGTGGGAACCGGTGGGCATCCCGAGCATCCGCCGTCCGGACCCGCCGCCTCGCCCCCCAGCGCCTGCGAAGCCGGCTCCACCTTCGCCGCCCACCGCCGAGCCAGCGGCCGCGCCGCCTTCGCCGCCGGCTGCGCCCGCCAAGGCACCCGCTGC
>LNEA01000423.1 GCA_001464855.1 Rhizobiales bacterium Ga0077530 | reverse complement strand
CCTTGCAGACGACGTGGCCCCACGGGTCGGCAATGAGGCTGTGGCCGTACGAGAGGCGCGTCGCGCCCTCGCCATCGACGAACGGGCCGTACTGACCGGGCGCGACGATGTACGTTTGCGTCTCGATGGCGCGGGCGCGCAGGAGCACCTCCCAGTGGTCCTTGCCGGTCTGCAGCGTGAACGACGACGGCACCATGATGATGTCGGCGCCGGCCTTGGCGAGCGCGAGGTACAACTCGGCGAAGCGCATGTCGTAGCAGATCGTGCAGCCGATCTTGAACCCTTCGAGATCGTAGAGGATGACCTCGCTGCCGGCTTTCACCGTGGCGCTCTCGTTGTACGGCGTGCCGTCGGGCGCAGTGATGTCGAACATGTGGATCTTGCGGTAGCGCGCGACCTCGCGCCCCTCGCGGTTGAAGACGCAGGTGGTGTTATAGACTTGGCTGCCGCCGGGGATCAGCTCGATCATGCTGCCGCCGTGGATCCACACCTTGTGGGTGCGTGCGAGCGCTTGCAGCGCCTTTGGCGAGTTTGACGGCGGTGGTGCCGCCGCGCCAGTTCCACACTTCCGGCAGCACCAGCACGTCGGGCCGGTCGGTCTCGATCGCGCGCGTGATCAGGTCCGTCGCCTGCGCGATGTTGCGGGCCTTGTCGTGCATGGAATTGGTCTGGATGACGGTGATGCGCATTCTTTTGCTCACGCCCGGTGGAGGTCGGTGAACCCTAGCGCGGGGGTCATTTGAGGTCATGAAAAATCTTGGAGAATTCCGGCAGCCTTAGTCTTTGCTTCTCCCGGATGAATTCTATCTCGTCCATCGGACCAACAACGGCAAGGGGCCTGATGGCATCAGCCTCCGTGGGGGAGCGCACGATGTAGTAGAATTCCGAGACAGACCTGTCCGCAGGCTGCGGCCATTGGCGCGGATGGCGGGCCAGCACAATGTACGCGTCATTTGCGCCAGCTTGGTAGATGGTCGGCTTAGGCAGGCCATCTACCACGCAATCGCCTCTGTTCCCGACAGAACGGCAGAGTGCCATATCCTCTGGGACATCGACTGCGACGAGGCGGTACGGGCCGACCAACGTCACGTCTCGGATAAACCCCGAGCCGCATCCGGCAAGCAGTGCAACTAGAAGAGAGCCGGCACACCAGTGAGGTCGTCGCAAAGCTGAACCTCACGGCTCACATTTGGAATCGGTGGCAGCCTCCCGCTTCGCGCGCAAGGCAGGCAGCAGCGGCATGATGATCATGGCGGCTGCGACGAGGAGACAGGCGAGCGAGATTGGCCGTTCGATGAAGATCCAGAATTCGCCCTGCGACAGGATCAGAGATTTCCGGAGATTGTTCTCGACCATCGGGCCGAGCACGAACGCGAGGACCAGTGGCGCCGGCTCGTAGCCGAACTTGCGCATGAGGTAGCCGACGGCGCCGAACACCGTCATCACGAAGACGTCGAAGACGGCGCTCCCCGAGCTGAACACGCCGACGATACAGAACATCAGGATGAGCGGGAACAGCAGCTTGTAGGGCACTTTCAGGACCTGCACCCACATGCCGATCAGCGGCATGTTGAGCACCAGCAGCATGATATTGCCGATGTACATGCTGGCGACGATGCCCCAGAAGATGCCGGGGTTCTGCGTGATCAGAAGCGGACCGGGCTGGATGCCGTGAATGATGAAGGCGCCGAGCAGCAGGGCCATCACCACGTTCGGCGGGATGCCGAGCGTCAGCAGCGGAATGAAAGCGCCACCAGCCGCTGCGTTGTTTGCCGCTTCCGGCCCGGCGACGCCTTCGATGGCACCCTTGCCGAACATTTCGGGTCGCTTCGAATAGCGCCGTTCCATGGCGTAGGACGCGAATGAGGAGATCACCGCGCCGCCGCCGGGAAGCACCCCGAGGAAGAAGCCCAGGATCGTGCCGCGCACGATCGCCCATTTCGAGTAGGTCCAGTCTTCGAGGGTTGGCCACAGACTGCCGATGCGCTCGGAAACGACCTCGCGCTGGATGCTGCGTTCGATATTCGCGAGGATTTCGGCAACGCCGAACAGCCCCATGACGACGGGCACCAGTCCGACACCATCGAGCAACTCCAGGCG
>LNEA01000422.1 GCA_001464855.1 Rhizobiales bacterium Ga0077530 | reverse complement strand
GACGGTTGCCGTGCCGCGCTACGGGCCGCGCACGGGATCGACCTCGCGCTCGAACGCCTCAATCGCGACCTTGCGACGGAACTCGGTCGTCCCATCGCGATCGGCGTCGGTATCGAGGTTGGGCCGCTGGTGGTTGGACGCATCGGGCATCCCGCGACGGCGGCGATGACGGTCATTGGCAGCACGGTCAATACCGCTGCGCGCCTGGAGGCGATGACGAAGGAGAAGGGCTGTCAGGTCATCGTGTCGGAGGACGTGATGATCTGCGCCGGGCGTGGCGATCATGGATTTCCGCGCGAGACCGTGGCGATCCGTGGCCTCGCCGCGATGCGCGACATCGTGCTGGTGCCGCGCGGCCGCGATATCAGGCTTGCCGGTTAGCTGTCGCGGTGGCGCGCATGGCGCTGCCGCGCCACTCGAACTTGCTTCCGGTCAGCGCGGCGCACCACAGTACCGGCAGCATGAGGTCGCGCGCCAGCCAAGCCAGCGGCGAGCGCCACGAGAGATGCCAGCCGGCCGCCGCTGCGAGGCGCGCTTCGGCGCCGAACCAGACGATCGCCATCGCGGCAGCAACGCCGACCGGAGGTAGATCCAGTGCCGGAGCGGCACTGATCGCCGCAGCGAGAGGGAGCGTCAGGCCGGTCAGGATCTCCGGCGCGTAGCAGGCGGGGAACGAAGCCCGGCGCAGACGCGCCCAGCGAAGCTGGCGGCGCCAGACGCTGGCGAAGGTGCGGGCGCCGAGGAGTTGAGGAAACGGGCGATCGACGAGACGGACGCGGCGGCCTTGAGCGCGCACCACCTTGGTCGCCGCGGCATCCTCCGCCACCTCCCGCGCGAGCGCTACGAGGCCGCCCACGGCTTCGAGATCTTCACGTCGCCAGAGCATCGTCTTGCCCTGTGCGAAGCCGTGGCCAAGGCTATCGACGGCGTATTGCCAGCGCGCCTGGTAGGTGTTGAGAAAGGCGCATTCGATTTCGGCAGCGAACCCGCGTGGCAGTGCACCGATCGGCGGCGCGCAGACGAGACCTGTGTCGGTGCGCCAGGTGGCCAGCAGTCGACCGAGGTAGTCGCGCGGGACCAGGACGTTGCTGTCGACGATGACGATCCAGTCGTGGCGGGCGGCGCGCCATCCCTTGACGACGTTGTTGAGCTTGGGGTTGAGGGAGATGCGGTCGTCGCCGATCAGGAGGCGGGCCGAGACATGTGGATGCGCGGCCATCGCCGCTCGCGCGAGCGGAATGACGGGATCGCCGGGATCGGCGACACAGAGGATGATTTCGTAGCCCGGGTGATCGAGGCGAAACACCGACTGTAGTGTCTCGTCCTCATAGGCGTCGATGCCACAGAGCGGCCGGATGATCGTCACCGGCGCCAGATCAGCAGGGGGACCAGCAGCCGAAGAAGGGCGATTGAACCGCGCGGCCGCAATCAGAGCAGTAAGAACGTGGAGAAGAGTGGCGGCCAGCGCGAACGTCGCGGCGGCGAGGGCAAAAAGATCCATGGGCGTCCCGGACTGATGGCGCGTCGCGCCACCGGTGCCCGAGTCCTGTATCATGCGGATGACAGCGTTTGCGTTCTTGCTGCGCCGCTCAGCAAGTCGCCGTCAAACGCCGGGGCACTTAGGCGGCAGTTGCTTGGCGCGGCGCCACACGAAGGTCTCGCTCAGGAACTTGACGCCGAGGTACCCTTTGACCTGGAGGGTCTCGGGATTGCGCAGGCGAAGTTCGACGTCGAACGCGGAGCCCTGCTCGGGATCGTAAATCCACCCCTTGTCCCACGAGCCGTCGGTTTGCGGCTTCACTCCGCCGAGGATCTGGAGACCGCAGATCGGGGCGCCGCGCTTGGTCGCATCCTTGTTGAGGTTGTCGACGAGTGGCTTGCCCTTGGGGTCGTTCGGGTTCTGCAACCAGACGATACGGCCACACAGGTTCTGCGGTTCAACGGGTTTGGCGGTCGGGGGTGGCGGCGCGGGAGCTGCGACCCCCGGCGCGGGTATTTGGGCGCAGGGCACGATCTCGACCGCGCCGCGCCCGGTATGATCGATCCACACGCCGACCGCGCCAGTATCGATTGCCCCTGGGGGAGGAACGGCAGGAGCCGCCTGTGCGCCTCTGCGCGGCTTGGCATCCTGGGCCCCGGCTGATCCGACGCTCAGGACGGCGAACACTGCTGCAGCGGTGCAGACGAGCGTCGAGGCCGCCAATCCGCGACCTATCCACCCAGCGATAAGCGATGTGATGTGCATGGCGATATCCTGAATTGTGCTTCGCGTGCAGCGTCAAGCGCACGGGTTGAGGGTGGTAAATGATCCAAGTATGGCAGCGGCAAGGCGACACAGGCCGTAACGAATGCCTCGATTTTGCCGTAGACTACGCAGATGCAGCGGCACGAACGGGACGGTCACATCCAGATCCGGTCCGGTTTAACCACGATCGTTGCGGCTGGCATCGCTTGCCCGGCTTCCCTATATAACGGGCGCGGACGCACGGCGTTCCGGGGCTCGTTCACGGGGCGCGTACGTGGCTACCCCAGATGTGGGCGGCTTGCTTCGCCGAGCTTTGGTCGAAGCAGCTTTGGGCGGTCGCATTCAAGCACGTCGAGATATGGACGATTTGGCATTCACATGGTTTTGACGCTGGCGTTTCGCAATCTGTTTCACGACCGAATTCGCCTGGCGGTGACGCTTGTCGGTATTCTGTTCGCGATCGTTCTGGTCGCGGTTCAGCTTGGGCTCTACCAGGGCGCCCGGCAGATGATCATTTCGATGATCGACAATTCCGAAGGCGAGATCTGGATCACCTCATTCGGCGCCAAAAGTTTCGAGGAAGCCGGGCTGCTCTCGGGCCGTGAGCGTCACGCTGTGCTCTCGGTTCCGGGCGTTGCCAAGGTCACGCCACTCGCGGTTGCCTTCACGGAGTGGCGCAAGCCGGCCGGTGGTTCCACGCTGATCGTGCTGGTCGGAACCGATCCGGCCGACGGTGGGCTGGCGCCTTGGAATGTCATTCAAGGCGAACCGAACAGCATCGCCGAGCCGCACGCGGTCGCCATCGACAAGACGTATATGGAGAACCTCGGCGTCAAACAGCTCGCCGAGATCGCCCAGGTCGACCAGACCCGTGTCAAAGTCGCGGCGCTGACCGACGGCATCCGATCCTTCACAATGGCTCCATATGTCTTCACTTCGCTTGGCCGCGCCCGCACGATGCTCGGGATGCAAGCCGATCAGGCGACATTCCTGCTCGTCAAGCTCGCCGATCCGATGACGGTCGACGCGGTGCGCGATGAGATCAAGTCGCGCCTCAGCAACGTCGACGTCTTGACCCAAGCTGAATTCCGCGCGCGCAGCCTCGATCATTGGCTGTTTGGTACCGGCGCCGGCGTGGCGCTGATCGGCGGCGCCATCCTCGGCATTCTGGTGGGTACCGTGATCGTGGCGCAGACGCTCTATTCGAGCACCAAGGATCACCTCCGGGAATTTGCGACGCTGCGAGCGCTCGGCTCTTCCGCGGGTTACATCCACCGCGTCATTCTCACGCAAGCCGGGCTTTCGGCGGTGCTCGGCTACATTCTAGGCATGTCCATCGCCATGGTCGTCGTGCACTTCAGTGAGCAGACCGCGCTGCCGATCCTGATGACGCCGGAACTGGCGATCGGCCTCTTCGTTCTGACGTTGGCGATGTGCGCGATCTCTGCTGTCTCCGCCATCGTCAAGGTCACCAAGATCGATCCAGCCATGGTGTTCGCCCGATGAGCAGCGAACTCGTTCTCGAAGCAACGGATGTCGTCAAAAATCTCGGCGAGGGCGCCGGCATGGTGCGCGCGCTGAAGGGCGTGAGCGTGTCATTGCGCGCCGGCGAGTTGACGCTGCTGATGGGACCGTCCGGTTCCGGCAAGACGACGCTCCTGTCGATCCTCGGCTGCATCCTGGCCCCGACGTCGGGAAACATCCGCATCGCCGGCACCGATACGGAAGGTCTCGGCCCCGAAGCGCTCGCCGAAGTTCGGCGCCAGCACATGGGCTTCGTCTTCCAGACGTACAATCTGTTTCCGACTCTGAATGCCGAGGAAAACGTACGCTTGGCGCTCGATGTGCGCGGTCGCCGGGGCCGCCTCGCCACCGATCAGGCGCGTGAAACGCTGACCAAGGTCGGCTTGGCGCACAAGTTCCGCTCCTATCCGTCCAACATGTCGGGTGGCGAGCAGCAACGTGTCGCGGTTGCCCGCGCGCTCGCCAGCCAGCCGTCACTGCTGCTCGCCGACGAGCCGACCGCCGCTCTCGACAGTGAAAACGGCCAAGCCGTCATGGCGCTCCTCGCAGAGATCGCGAAGGACAAGAGCCGCGCGGTGCTTGCCGTTACCCACGACCATCGCACGCTGCCGTTCGCCGATCGCATCCTGCATATCGAGGATGGCTTGATCGTCGACGATGAGCGACCCGAACGCGAGCGCAGCGTCATTGTGGCGCCGCCGCCGACCATCCCCCTCGCCGACATGCGGACTGATGGCACGCCGCCAGACGGCCCCCATAACCATGGATAGCAATCGTTCGACCATTTCCAGCATTCTGTTCGCGCTCGCCATCGCGACCGCAGTGGCGATGGGCGCGTCGTACTACCTCCCGCAGGCCAACGTCGCGAGCAAATTGACCGCGAAGGCGACGACCAAACCGCTGCCGAAGGTGCGCTGGGATGCCGCCGCGCCAGGGCGTGTCGAGCCCAACGGGGGCGAAATCCGCATCGGTTCGGTGGTGCCGGGTCGCATTGTCGATGTGACGGTGAAGCCCAACGATCGCGTTTCGGCGGGCGACCTGCTGGTCCGGCTCAGCGATGACGAAGCGATGGCGCGGCTCCACGCGGCACGCGCCGAAGCGGCCGTGCGCAAGCGCGAGCGCGATACGGCCGAAGCCAACCCGACGGATCTCGTACGGACGCGGCGACAGGCGCAGGATGCGACGATGGACGCGGAGACCGTGCTGTCACTCGCGCGCGCAGAAATGGATTCAGCGTTCGTCGCCTATCGCCGCGACGCCACGACCGCGGCGCGTGAGCAACTCGATCGCCAGCGCACCGCCGTCGCCGATGCCGAGACCAGGCTTGAAACTGCCCGCACCGCCCAGCGTCGCGCGGAGGCGGCCTCCGGCATTCCCTTGCCGACACGCGTCGAAGCAGGCTTGACCGTGGCGCGTGCCGACGTCTCGCTGGCGGAAACCGCGCTCGAGCGTACCCGCATCCGCGCGCCGCGCGATGCAACGGTCCTCAACATCAGTGCCCGGGTCGGCGAGACGGCAACACCGTCACCGGAGCAGGTTCTACTGTTGCTGGGTGATGTCTCCGCGCTCAAAGTGCGCGCCGAGGTCGAGGAGCGCGATGCCGCCAAAGTGCGGGTCGGCCAGCTCGTGGTGGTGCGTTCGGACGCGCACCCAGAGCGCGAATTCAACGGCAAGGTCGCGAGCCTGGCGCCGTCGCTTGGCCCGGGCAAACTCGGCCAGCGTGGTCCACGGCGGCCGAGCGATGTCGACGTGCTCGAGGTCGTCGTCGACATGGACGGCCAGCCGCCGCTGCTACCGGGCATGCGCGTCGACGTGTTCTTCCGGCCGACGGAAACCGTCGACGGTGCGCCAAAGACGAACTAGTTCTTTGGCCGCGGTCGCCGACGGCTTCGCCTACCGGCGCCGCGGCTCGTGCCCCTCCGGTCGCCTTGTCACCACGCGGCCTTCGGCCACTTCGAATGGCAACCGCGCAGCGCACGCTATTTGGGAGCGGTCGAAGACCGCGAAGTCAGAATGCAACCGTGAGGCAGCCCGCGGCGGCAGTAGCCGAAGGCGTTGCTGACCGCGGCAAGAAACAGCTAATCCCCAAAGTCTTTCGCTGTGAGAATCGCCTGAAAATCCACTCCGGCGGATTTGAACGTCTCGGCGGCTCCTTCGAGGCGGTCGACCACCGTGATCACGCGATCGACGATGGCGCCCTCGGCCTGGACGGCGGCGATAGCCTTCATCGCCGAGCCGCCGGTCGTGGTGACGTCCTCGACGATGACGACTCGGCGGCCGGCTAGAGACTGGCCTTTGGGCAGCCCTTCCACGAGGCTCTGGGTGCCGTGATCCTTCGCCTGCTTGCGCACGAAGAAGGCAGGCAGTGGCCAGCCCTTGAGCTGGCTCGTGACGGCGACTGCGGTGGCGATCGGGACCGCGCCCATTTCGAGGCCGCCGACCATATCGACGCTGCGGCCGGCCAACGCCGCGCAAATGAGTACGCCGATCAGGTGGGCGCCTTCCGGATCGAGCATGGTCGGCTTCATGTTGAAGTAGAAATTTGAGCTGCGCCCCGAGGCGAGCTTGATCTCGCCGCCGGTGCTGAAGGATCGGGTCTTGATGATCTCGATCAGGCGGGCCTTGTCAGCGGCTTGGCTGGCTTCCTTGGTCATGAACGCGTCTCCCTGAGGCTTGGCGTGACTGGTCGGCGGTAAGGCGCCGCGTGTCAAGTCGGCCGGCGCGTGGTATGGAGCCGCGTCCACAGCCGGAGAGCAGACGATGTTCAACCCAGAGACCCCGCCCGAACTCGCCGTCACCAAGTGGCTGAACACCAAGGAACCGGTGACGCTCAGTGCGCTCAAGGGCCGGGTTGTCGTGCTGCTGGCATTCCAGATGCTGTGCCCGAGCTGTGTCGAAAAGGCGCTGCCCCTGGCGCGCAAGCTGAGCCAGCGCTTCAACCCCGAGCAGGTCGCCGTCATCGCGCTGCATACGGTGTTCGAGAACCACGACGTGATGACCGAGAAGGCGCTCGCGGTGTTCCAGAAGGAATACAATTGGCCGTTCCCGATCGGCATCGACAAGCCGGATGGCGTGCGGCCGCCGAAGACGTTCGCGACCTACCAGATGCAGGGCACGCCGTCGCTCCTGGTATTCGATCGTGCCGGTCGGCTGCGGCGGCACTATTTCGGCCATCCGGACGACATGATGATCGCCGCCGAAGTGATGTCGCTCGCGATCGAGGATGCGGACGGTGCCCGCGATCAGGCCGCCGCGATCGAGCGCAAGCTCGCGGCGACGCTGGTGACGCCTGGACATAGTCACGACCACGATCACGACCATCATCACCACGACCATGAGCACGGCGATGCCTGCGGTTGCGGGCATGACCACAGCCATGACCATGATCACGGTCATGACCACGGTCATCACCATGGCCACGATCAAAAGCATGACCATAAGCATGGCCACGACCACGGGCACCAGCACGCGCCGGCGCCTCGCAAGGGGTAGGCGCGGATGGCAAGCGCGCTCATGCAGCGGTTCCCCGAGGCCGCGTGGATCGACCCGGGTGCCACGGTGTACGGCGCGGTGGCGATCGGCGCCGGATCGAGCCTGTGGCCCGGCGTGGTCATCCGCGCCGAGCTGCTGTCGGTGACCGTCGGGCGCTTCGTCAACCTCCAGGATCACGTCATGGTCCACGTCGGCTACGGCACACCGACGACGATTGGCGACTATGCGTCGATCACCCATCGCGTGGTGTTGCACGGCTGCACGATCGGTGAGAACTGCCTGATCGGTATCGGCGCGACGGTCATGGATGGGGCTGTGATCGGCGCCCACTCCATCGTCGCCGGGCACACGTTCGTCCGCGAAGGTCAGGTCATTCCGCCCAATTCGATCGTGATGGGAACGCCGGCCAAGGTCGTGCGCACGGCCGATAATTTCGTTGCCAACCGGCTCAACGCCTGGCTCTACCACCGCAACGCGCTGGCCTATGCTCAGGGCAATCATCGAGCCTGGGACGGGGCCGAGTTCGAGGCCGCCCGGGCGGCGGAGCGAGCCCGCATCGAAGCGCTTCATGCGTCCGGCGCGGCCCGGTAAGCGCCGCTCGAGCGCGATTGATCCACAATAGCGCCGAATCTTGTGCCAATAGGGTGACGATGGGTCGCCAGCTGAACATCCTCCGACGCGCTATGTGGATGCTGTTCCAGAACGCCGGATTTTCAATGTCCGGCGCCGTGGCGTTCACGTTCCTGCTGTCGCTCTTTCCGTTCTGCATCTTTCTCGGAGCGCTGGCGGGAACGATCGGTGGCCGAGAGCTTGCGACGTATGCCGTTTCGCAGCTTTTCCAGGCGGTGCCGGAGCCGGTCGCCAAGGCGCTCGCGCCCGAAATCGAGCGGGTGATGGGCACAAGTCAGTTTGGCCTGCTGACCGTGGGTGCCGCAATTTCCCTGTTTTTCGCGACAAGCGCCGTCGAGACCCTGCGCGCGGCCCTCAATGGTGCCTACCGGGTCAAGGAGGGCCGCTCATATCTTTTCTGCCTGATGCAGAGCGCGTTCCTGGTGCTGATGACGGCGGCGGGCATGTTGGCCGTTGCCTGGGGTGTCGTCGTCGGTCCGATGCTGGCCGCCAGCATCGACAACGAGGCGGTACACTGGTTGCTCGATCAGGATCGGTTCTCGGTCAGTGTGCGCTACACGATCGTGCTGGTGGTAACGTCGGCGCAGCTCCTCGCCTACCATCTGTTTTTGACCGCAGGTAAGCGATCCTTCTGGGATGTCTGGCCGGGCGTTCTTTTAAGCGTCGTGCTGTGGATTTTGCTTGCGCAGATCTATGCGCGCTGGCTCGGGATCAGCGACTATTCGCGGTTCTATGCTGGGCTTACGCAGCTTTTGAGTGCGCTCATCTTCTTCCAAGTGACGGCCATGGTCGTCATACTCGGTGCCGAGTTCAACCGCGCGCTGAGCGAGGCCAAGGCGAGCGCGTAGCTCCCGAGCGACCCACCCGATCAACGGACTTTTCAAGCAGGAGAGACATGCCATGGCGGCATCGACAGCCCCAGATACCGGCACGATCACGTTCGGCGATTTCATGAAGGTCGATATTCGTGTCGGCACGATCGTCGCCGCCGAGCCGTTCCCCGAGGCCCGCAAGCCGGCGATTAAGCTGAAGATCGACTTCGGCGACGCGATCGGCATCAAGAAAAGTTCGGCGCAGATCACAAAGTATTATGCGCCGGACACGCTGATCGGGCGGCAGGTTGCGGCGGTCGTAAATTTCCCGCCACGGCAGATCGGCCCGTTCATGTCCGAAGTCCTGACGCTCGGCTTTCCTGACGCCGACGGTGAAGTGGTGCTCATCGTGCCTGAGCGCGCGGTGCCGAATGGCGGACGCATGTTCTAGCGGGCTTTCTTTTGCCGATCTCGCGTACTGAAAAACAAAAGGCCGGGCAAATGCCCGGCCTTCGCAATCGAACCTTTCGGCGCGACTATCAGTGATAGTGGCGACGGTGATAGCGGCGGTATACGGGATAGCATTTGCGATGGCACTTGCGGTGATAGTAGGTGCAATACCCATTGTAGTTCCGCCGCGCGCAGACGCGGTAGCAGTTGGTATGGCACTTATAGGCAACTTGGTCGACCGCCGACTCGCCGACCGCCAGCTTATCCAGCAGCGTCATGCTGGTGGGGGCCGCAGAGGCGGGTGCACTGCCCGCAATCCCCATCACGGGAAGCAACAAGAGCGCGAGCGCGATCAAAATCTTCCGCATTCCAAACCTCCTAATAGACCTATGTTGACGTCTCATCCCGGCTCGTTGAGCATACCATCATCGGTGGTCTGAATCGAGAGTGCCTACGCAAAATATCTAATGTTAACAATCATTCATCGCCTTTTTGGCACATGACGCATTGGACTGAAAATCCGATCTGCGGGGTATGGCAACCCTCGGTAGCGGGCAATTAAAGGGGCACTCGGATAATTGCGCGAAGGCCGCCCATCGTGCTCGTGTCGAGGGCAACATCGCCGCCGTGACTGCGGGCGATGTCCCGTGCGATCGCGAGGCCCAGTCCGGAGTTACCCGCACCTTCATTGCGCGCGTGATCGAGACGATAGAACGGCTTGAAGACGTTCTCCCGCTCGACCGAGGGAATGCCGGGTCCGTCGTCGTCGACTTCGATGCGGAGCCATTGCGGCTCGGTTGCCGCGCGGATGACGATGTGATTGCCGAACCGCGCCGCGTTCGAGACGAGGTTGGTGACGGCGCGCTTGAATGCGTTGCGTTTCAGTTCCAGCACCAGATCGGTCGGCCGCTTGCGCAGGCGCAGGTCGATTGGCACGCCGAAATGCTGGGCGTCGACGTACACCTCCTCGAGAAGGTGGCGCACGTTGGTCGGCGTCGCCTGCTCGCCACCGTCGCCCTTGGCGAACGCGAGGTAGTCCTCGAGCATGTGCTGCATCTCGTTGACGTCGGCGCGCAACGCCGTGATCTCGGGGCCGTCGCCGAGAAAGGCGAGCTGCAACTTGAACCGCGTGAGCACTGTGCGCAGGTCGTGACTGACGCCGGCCAGCATGGTCGTGCGCTGGTCGACGTGCTGGATGATGCGCTCGCGCATCTCGACGAACGCCTGCGCCGCCTGGCGAACCTCGCGGGCGCCGCGCGGGCGGAAATCGTCGCCGACCGTGCGCCCCTTGCCGAAGGCGTCGGCGGCTTCGGCAAGTCGCAGGATCGGCCGGATCTG
>LNEA01000421.1 GCA_001464855.1 Rhizobiales bacterium Ga0077530 | reverse complement strand
TGGCGGACAGGGAGGGATTCGAACCCCCGGTGGGCGTGAACCCACGGCGGTTTTCAAGACCGCTGCCTTAAACCACTCGGCCACCTGTCCGTCGGGCGAACTCTAAAGCCTGTTCCGAGCGCGAACGCAAGCGGGGCGACGCCGAATTGACGACGCGGCGCCTGATCAGTTGTGGTCGTCGGGCAGTACCGGGACCGGGTAGATTTTGACGCCTTCTTCCTTCAGCTCGGCGACCTCGTCGGGCGTGGCCTCGCCGTGGATGCCGCGGGCCGGAACTTCTTCGTTGTGGATGCGCCGCGCCTCCTCGGCGAACCTGGGGCCGACGTAATCGGATTTTGCGAGCATCTCGTCACGCAGCTTGCGCATCGTGCTGAGCAGCTTGCGCTGCTCACCGTTGAGCATGTGCTGCGACCGGTTCGCGGAGGCCGCCGGCGGTTGCTCGGTCGCGACATCCTCGGATCGAACCGGCTTGCGGCTGCGGGAGCGCGCGATGCGCGGCGCCATGATCGCCTTCTCGACGTTGGCCGTTCCGCAGACCGGACACGTCACAAGCTTTCGCTTCGACTGGGCGTCGTAGGCCTTGCTGGATCCGAACCAGCCTTCGAAGGCGTGGTCGTTGCCGCATTTGAGTTGGTACTTGATCATACTCACCTCTCGAGCCAAGGCTCGTCGTTACTCTCCGGCGCGTGCGTCGCCAGCCTGCCTTTGGGTGCAACCTCAGGCCCACACGCAACATAACCCCGCTGCCGCCCGGCGCAGAGAACCACGTGTCCGTTGGACGATACTGTCCCTCCCCAGGGAATGCCGCAGTCTGTACAGAGTCAAACCGGGCTTACTTGTCATAGAACAGCATGAGTTTCCGTCAAGTGCGCGCAAACAACGTATCAAATAGTCGCGGCGTGGTTTACGTTTCGCTAAGGCGGCGCAGTGGACCAGCTCGGAATGAACTCTGAGCACGGAATACCGGGCAGCGGTCTGTCCCGGCGATAGAGCCTATTCCACTTGCCGCCCGACAAATGAGCGGCTAAGCACGCCGCAATCGGTCGATTTGCGGGCTGGAGGCGATCGTCGCCACCGCATTTGAAAATGTCACCCACGATGGGGAACGAACATGGGCTACAAGGTCGCCGTCATCGGTGCCACCGGCAATGTGGGCCGCGAGATGCTGAACGTGCTCGCCGAGCGGGAATTTCCGATCGATGAGATCTACGCACTGGCGTCGCGGCGGTCCGTCGGGGTCGAGGTCACGTTCGGTGAGAGAACACTCAAGTGCCAGAACCTCGAGACGTTCGACTTCTCGAAGTGTGACTTCGCATTGATGTCGGCCGGCGGCACCGTCTCGAAGGAATGGAGCCCACGCATCGGCGCTACGGGTTGCATCGTCATCGACAATTCTTCGGCGTGGCGCTACGACGTCGATGTGCCGCTCATCGTGCCTGAGTGCAACGCTGACATCCTCGTCGACTACATGGCGCGCAACAATCGCAAGAACATCATTGCAAACCCGAACTGCTCGACCGCTCAGATGGTGGTGGCGCTGAAGCCGCTGCACGATGCGGCGCGCATCAAGCGCGTCGTCGTATCGACCTACCAGTCGGTATCCGGCGCTGGTAAGGATGCGATGGACGAGTTGTGGTCTCAGACCAAGGGCAAGTACGTACCCGGCCAGGAAGTCGAGCCGAAGAAGTTTCCGAAGCAGATCGCCTTCAACTGCATTCCTCAGATCGATGTCTTCATGGAGGACGGCTACACGAAAGAGGAATGGAAGATGCTGGCCGAGACGAAGAAGATCCTCGATCCCAAGATCAAGGTTACGGCGACCTGCGTGCGGGTGCCGGTTTTCGTCGGCCACTCGGAGTCCGTGAACGTCGAGTTCGAGCGTCAGATGACGGTCGCCGAGGCGCGCTCGATCCTGCGCGAAGCACCCGGCATCATGGTCGTCGACAAGCGCGAGGACGGTGGCTATGTGACCCCGATCGAAGCGGCGGGCGAGTTTGCGACCTACGTCTCGCGCATCCGCGAGGACGCAACCGTCGAACACGGCCTCGCCATGTGGATCGTCTCGGATAACCTGCTCAAGGGCGCCGCGCTCAATACCGTGCAGATCGCCGAGACGCTGGTGAACCGGAAGCTGATGCGGAAAGCGGCGTAACGAAATTTACTCGTCGCCGGCTCCGCCCGCCGACTGAAGCGACTGGACGATCGCCTTCAGGTCGGAAACCAGCGTGGATTGCTGCTCGGCGGACAGCGCCAATAGAATCCGCGCATCCACGGCTTCGACCTTGGGTCGCGCGGCCGCGAGAATGCGCATTCCTTCGTCGGTCAGCTTGACCGCGTAGGCCCGGGCATCCTCGCGCGTTCGACGGCGCTGCAGCAGCCCCTTCTTCAACATCCGACGGACGATATCGGCGAGTGTGGATCGATCGATCCCTGTGAGGACGACAAGGTCGGTCTGACTGAGGCCCTCATTTATCGAGACCGTCAACAGCACCGCGAACTGGCGCGGCGTCAGGTCCAGCCCCGCCATCTCGGCCGTGAAGATGTCGGCGGCGCACTGGCCGGCTCGATGCAGAAGGTGGATAGGTGATCGCGCAAGTGCTGCGGACTCTGCTGTGGAGTCATCCTGCGGTAGCCTGTGTTTCATCATCCGTATCGCCGCTATTTCGCCAACCATCGCCATGGATTGTACGCCGGAAGACAGAAACCGACTGACGAATCCCCCGCGTTCTATTGAAACAGATCCTACCTTTCGGATCAAATCCAGACTCGCTGCGGTTTATGCAGAGCTGATTCGACCAAGGTATGTGCGTTCTTGCCTCACCTCATCGGGCGAAAGAGAGGGCGCCGACGCACCGACATGCCGCAATAAGCGAAGCAACCCGTTCGCGGCGCTACTGCGACGGCGTCTCGTCCGCCTTTTCCAGGCTATGCCGCTGGATGAGGCCGATCTGAAGCATCGCGAACACAACCGTAATCGGCAGGATGCCGAAGACCTTGAAACTCGCCCACGTGGTCTCGCTGAAATTCCGCCAGACAATCTCATTGAGCACCGCAAGCGCTATGAAGAACCCAATCCACCGATAGGTGAGCAGGCGCCAACCGAGTTCCGTCAGTCGAAACGCTTCACCGAGCAGAAGCTGGAGCAAGTTGCGCCCAAACAACAATCCACCCGCCAGCACGACGGCGAAAAGCAGATTGACCATGGTTGGCTTCATTTTGATGAAGCTCGGATCGTTGAGCCACAGAGTCAGTCCACCGAAGCCGACGACGAGCACGGTTGTCAGAATGAGAGTCGCCGAGATGTGGCCGAGCCAGACCTTTGAGACAATCATCGAAATGACCGACGCTGCCATCAGGGCGGCGGTCCCCCAGTAGATCCCGGCCACCAAGTAGACGAGGAAAAAGATCAGCAGCGGTGCAAGGTCGACCAGCATCTTTGCGACCTGCTTGCTTTCGAGTGCCGCAGGACTTCCGTCGCGAGGGGCAGGTGCACTCATTGTGATTGAACTCCGGAAGCAATGCTCGCCGCTGTCACAGCAGCGGTGGCGATCGAGGATAGACGGCGACGTCAAGGGTCAAGACAGTGCCCGCGTTCGGACTGCCAGAGCACTATTGGTGGCGAGACTTGTTCTCGACCGGCACCCGATAGCGCTGTAGCAGTCGCACCTGCCACCACAGATACAGCCCCGTCGCCGGCATGACGATGAAGAGCTTGAAGAGGATCCAGACATCGACGCCGGTGAACAGCCGGTTAAGGGCCCAGAACTCGGTGTGCTCAAAACCAAGGCGAACCGCTTCATTGAACACGGCTGTGACGAGAAAGAACCAGGCCAGATTTCCGGCCAGCTTGTTCCAACCCTCTTTGGTGTAGTGGAAGGTACCGCCGAAGATGAACTGGAAGAAATTGCGGTCGGTCTTGAGGCCCCACCACAACAGTCCGGCGACCAGCGTATTGAAGATCGTGACTTTGATCTGCACCCACTTGGGATCGCCGGTAACGAGGGTCAGCACGCCGAACGTGATGCTCACGGCGCCAGCGATGAATGGCATGACCGGCGGGCGCCCGAGAACGGCTAGCGATACAACGAGCGCAATGATTGTCGAGCCGATCAGCGCCCAGGTGCCGGCCGCTATACCCCAGATGCCGTTGACGAGGAACATCGCCATCAGCGGCCCCATCTCGCCGAGGATGTTCACGGTCTGAATGCCGCTGAACGGATAATGCTTCCGTAACCAACCCATGGACCGTGCCTACCTTGGCTTCCTAGCGGGCCGCACCCTACAAAGGCGGGGGGCGCATGTTCAGTATCGCGTCAATTGCTTAACCGAGCGCAATCGCGCGGGCAAATTCCTTCGGATCGAAGGGTTGAAGATCCTCCGCCGTCTCGCCCACACCGATGGCGTGCACCGGCAGTCCGAACCGCGCCGAGATTGCGACGAGGATGCCACCCCTCGCCGAACCGTCGAGCTTCGTCATCACCAATCCCGTCACCCCCGCCCGATCCTGAAACACCTCAACCTGGTTCAACGCATTTTGGCCGGTCGTTGCATCGAGTACGAGCAGGACGCTGTGCGGGGCGGAAGGATCGATCTTGCGCAGCACACGCACGACCTTCTCGAGTTCGTCCATGAGCGCCGCTTTGTTCTGGAGCCGCCCTGCGGTGTCGATGAGCAGCACATCGGAGCCTGCCTCGCGTGCCGAGTTCAGCGCGTCAAAGGCGAGACCCGCTGAATCCGCGCCGACGTTGCGCGAGACGACAGGCGCGCCGGTGCGGTCACCCCAAATCTTGAGCTGATCGATCGCAGCAGCGCGGAACGTATCGCCGGCCGCCATCATCACAGATTTGCCGGATCGACCGAATTGCTGCGCGAGCTTGCCGATCGTCGTCGTCTTGCCGGCACCGTTGACACCAACGACGAGGACGACGTGCGGCTTACGGCTACCGTCGATCACGAGCGGTTTGGCAACCGGGGTCAGTACGCGCTCGACCTCTTCGGCGAGCACGGTGCGAACGTCTTCCGGCGTGATGCCTTTCGCGAACCGCCCCTGCGACAGTGTTGTGGTGATGCGTGCTGCCGTCTCGACGCCGAGGTCGGCCTGGATCAGCAGGTCCTCGAGATCATCGAGGGTATCGATGTCCAGGCGCCGCTTGGTGAAGAGACCGGTGATCCCTTCCGAGAGCTTCGACGAGGTTTTGGTGAGACCGGACTTGAGCCGCGAAAACCAGCCCTGCTTTGCAGGCGACGCAGCGGGTGACGGCGCGTCGGGAGGCGGAGTAGCGTCAATCGTCGGGACGGCCTCGGCGACTTCGACCGCGTCGGGCGTGATCTCCTTCACCTCATCGGCAGCGACGCGCGCTTCCGGCGGCGACAATACGGGCTCAGGCGCTGGCCCAGGCGCAGGCTCTCCGCTGCCACCAAACAGGCGGCCGAATAGACCCCGCTTCTTTTCAGCCGGCGCGTTCACGATATACCTTCCGTCCATAGTCGGCGGCCATCGTGGCGCTCCGCCCGCACCGACACGATATGGCCGGCACCATGGGCGTCGGCAAGGCGCACCTCGGTAAAATCCTCGGCGCGGCCGAGGCCGGGCTTTTCGACGAGTACGGCGAGTGTGCGTCCGACCTGCGCGTCGAGATGGCGTTCGGCAGCCTTTTGTCCGCCCTGCCGGAGGCGATCTGCGCGCGCCTTCACCGTTGCGCGATCGACCTGCGGCATACGCGCTGCTGGCGTACCCTGACGCGGTGAGAACGGGAACGCGTGCACGCTGGAGAGGCCGCAGCGATCCACGAGATCGAGCGTATCGGCAAACATGTCGTCTGTTTCGGTTGGAAAGCCGGCGATGAGATCGGCGCTGATGGCGATGCCTGGCCGTCGGCGGCGTACCTCGTCGCAGAACTGGATCGCATCGGCGCGCAGATGACGCCGCTTCATGCGCTTGAGGATCATGTCGGCACCGGACTGCAACGACAGGTGCAGATGCGGCATCAGGCGCGGCTCGTCGGCGATGCAGTCGATCAGTTCGGGATCGGCCTCGATACTGTCGATCGAGGACAGGCGGAGGCGCTTCAACTCCGGCACAAGGCGGAGGATGCGGCGCACAAGACCGCCGAGCTTTGGTGAGCCGGGGAGATCTGCTCCCCAGGACGTCATGTCGACGCCCGTCAGCACGACCTCGGCGTGGCCGGCCGAAACGAGTGCCCGAATCTCCGAGACGACCTGTCCGGCCGGCACGGATCGCGACGGGCCACGGCCATAAGGAATGATGCAGAAAGTGCAGCGGTGGTCGCAGCCGTTCTGGATCTGCACGAACGCGCGCGCGCGGCTGCCGAAGCCCGTCGCGAGATGCCCCGCCGTCTCGCGCACCGACATGATGTCGTTGACCGCGAGGCGCGGCATCGCGCCATCGGCCAGCGCCGTCCAAGTGGTGGCGGCGACTTTCTCGCCATTGCCGACGACATGATCCACTTCCGGCATTTCCGCGAACCGTTGCGGCTCGATCTGCGCCGCGCAGCCGGTGACGACGATACGCGCTGTCGGATTGTCGCGACGCGCCTTGCGGATGGTCTGGCGGGCCTGACGAACCGCTTCGGCGGTGACAGCGCAGGTGTTGACGATGATCGTATCGCCGAGACCTGCGGCCGCCGCGTGGCCGCGCATCACTTCGGATTCGTAGATATTGAGCCGGCAACCGAGCGTAATCAGTTCGACGCCGCTGGAACCGCGTGCGGGCGCCGGGTCTGGTGAACCGAAATCGATCGGCGGGCTGATGAGGTCGATTTCTTCCATCCTGCGAGCCGCCTACCCGCCCGCAGTCGCAAGACGATCGGACTCGAGCGTCCCGTCGTACTCGAACTCGGCCGGACCGGTCATGATGATGTGATCGTCGGCCCGCCATTCGATGACGAGAGGACCGCCGGGGAGCGTTACAGTCACCTTGCGATCGCACAGGCCGATCCGCGCTGCCGCTACCGCCGCCGCACACGCCGCCGAGCCGCAAGCACGCGTCAGTCCGGCGCCGCGTTCCCACGTCCGCACCGTGATGGCGTCGCGGGCGTCGACGCGAGCGATAGAAATATTGGCCCGCTCGGGAAACAGCGGATGGTATTCGAGTATCGGGCCGATGCGGCCGAGATCGATTGCAGCCGGATCCTCGACCCAGAATACGGCATGCGGATTGCCGACGTTGACAGCCGAAGGCGAGTGCAGGATCGGCTTATCGGCAGGCCCCACATGCAGCTCGATGCGGCGCGTGTCGTGGAAGGCTTCCGAGAGCGGGATGTCCTTCCAGCCGAAGCGCGGCTTGCCCATATCGACAGCGATGGACGCCGGGCTGTCGACGCGCACATCTAGAACACCTGCGTCAGTCTCGAAGCGGAACGCCGACCGACCAGTCGCGCCGGCCTCCTGCATCCCGATACAGCGCATGCCATTCCCGCACGCCTGCGCCAGCGTACCGTCCGTGTTGTAGATCAGGATGCGGGCGTCGGTCTCGGGCGTTTCGGGATCGTGCAACACCATCATCTGGTCGAAGTGGGTCCGCGGCGCCGCCGCGATGGAGGCCGCCTCGTCAGTCGTGAACCGCTTCCCGGATCCGCGCAGATCGACGACGACGATCTCGTTGCCGAGGCCGTTCATCTTCGCGTAGCGGATTGCCGGAGTGGCTGTCATGCGTTCATATATGGGAGAATACGGCTGCGAGACAATCGAATTGCCGTGGTCCCAGCGTCGCACGACACTATGTCATGATGGAGCGCGGCGCGGATCGTGAACAGCGATCCGCAAAAGGTAAACCAGGAAGGTACGGCATGATACGCCTCGACGGTCCCCTCGTTCTCGCTGGCGCCGGCAACATGGGCGGCGCCATGCTCGCCGGCTGGCTGGCGCGCGGTCTCGCGCCCTCCCAGATCATCGTGCAGGACCCAGGGCCGCCGCCGGCCATCGCCGCGCTCCTGGCGAAGCATGGGATTTCTGCGGTCCAGCGGATCGAGAGTCTCGCCACACCGCCGGCGGTTCTGCTGATGGCGGTCAAGCCGCAGGCGATGGACGAGGTGTTCCCGGTGCTCGCCCGCCTAGCGGGGCCGCAAACCGTCGTGCTATCGATCGCCGCCGGCCGCACGATCGCGAGCTTCGAACGCGACCTGCCCCCCGGCTCGGCTGTCGTCCGCTCGATCCCGAACACGCCCGCCGCCGTTGGACGCGGCATTACGGTCGCCGCCGCCAATCCGCACGTCACCGCGCGCCACAAGGAGACCGTGACCGAGCTGCTCTCCGCGATCGGCGAAGTCGCCTGGGTCGACGACGAAGCGTTGATCGATCCGGTTACCGCCGTCTCGGGCTCCGGCCCCGCTTACGTCTTCCATCTCGTCGAGGCAATGGCCGCGGCAGGCGTCGCCGTCGGGCTCAATCCGGCGCTGTCGATGCAGCTTGCCCGCGCGACCGTCACCGGCTCCGGCGAGTTGCTGCACCAATCGCCGCTCGATGCCGCGACGTTGCGCCAGAACGTCACCTCGCCGAATGGCACAACCTACGCCGCGTTGCAGGTGCTGATGGGCAAGGACGGCCTCGAAAAGCTGATGACCGAAGCCATCGTCGCCGCAACCAAGCGCTCGCGTGAGCTGGCGAAATAAACCGACACTCCCGATGCGGCATTGCGCGAAGCCGTGATGCGCACCATTTGGAGGGTGAGAGCTTCGTTCACGGAGGCGCCTGGATGATCGACACCACCACGCCCAAAGGCCGCATTCTCGTCGCTGCGTTCGCGCTCGCCGCCGAGCGGCCGTGGGGCGACATTTCGCTCGCCGATATCGCTGACAAGGCAGGTGTTTCGCTCGTCGATCTCAAAGCGTCATTCGATGGCAAGGGTGCCATGCTTGCGGCCTTCAGCGCCCTCGTCGATGACGAGATGCTGCGCCGCGCGCCCCGCCGCGCGCCTGACCAGAGCACCCGCGACGCGCTGTTCGAAGTCATCATGAGCCGCCTCGACGCGCTTGCGCCCTATCGTCTCGCGCTCAAGTCGATCACCGCCAGCGGACCTGCCGACCTGGGCCACCTGCGCGCGATCCTGGATGCGCAGCACTGGATGCTCGCCGCCGCCGGGGTGCCGAACGATGGCGCCGCCGGACTCGCTCGCGCCGCCGGGCTGGCGACCGTTTACGCCAGCGTCTTCCGCACTTGGCTCGACGACGACGATCCGGGCTTTGCGCGCACCATGGCTGTCCTCGATCGTCGCCTGCGGCGCGGCGAGAGCGCGCTCAACCGCGTTGACGACGTCTGCACCGGCGCCCAGCGCATCGCGTCAACGATTTTGCCGGGCATTTTTGGACGCAGGCCGAAGCCGTCACCGCAGACCGATGCGACAGCATCGGCCACGACGCCGCCACCGGGCGCTTAAGGCCCGCTACTCCACCCGCTCGACGCTGATGCCGCGGCAGTCCATCTCGTATTCGAGTTCGACCACGGGCGGGCGGGCGAAGTGCCAGGTCAGGCCGCAGCGGGCGGCGCCACGACGGACGATTTCGGTCGCCAGGAACGGATGAGGATCGTGCACGGTGTAGAGTTGGGCGGCGGTCGACTGCGCCCACGTGAAGCCGAGCATATCCATCCGACGCTCCATCTCGCCGAGAACATAGCGGGCTTTTTCGGTGAGACCGGAAACGGAAAGATCACCGCGACGCGTGATGTGGTCCTTGTAGTTGCCCTTGCCTTCGGGCGCTTCGCCGCTGCCGGCAACATGGAACGACGGCGCCGCGTTGGCGTCGGGCACCGTGAAGACGAACGCGTGGAACGACGGTTCGGCGGGCTTTTCGATCTCCGGGCAGACGTTGGAGCGGGCGACTGGATTGGTGCGTGCCGCGGTGTCGAAGATGCCCCACTTGGCGAGCGTGCCGACGTAGATCTCGTTGAATGCGCGAAAACCGTCCTCGGTGAATGGCTCGGGCGAACGCAGCTCGCAGGCAGCGAACGCGGTGAGCGGGCGACCGGCGGCGGTGATCAGCGCCTCGACGCGCGCGAAGCCTTCCTTGAGCGGCACGGGACTGCGGAACATCACTCGCTCGAGCCGGTAGCCTGGGTCTGCAGCAACACCGCCCGAGTACTGGAAGACGCCTGGAATGTAGCGGAAATTGCCGGGGGCGAAGGGGGCGGTCGTCATCTGGTCGTCTCCTGGTATGGGGCCACACTCACTTTAACCCGACACGCGGGGCGACGTGCAACCGGACAAAGAAACGGCCCGAACCGAGGTCCGGGCCGCGTTTGTTTTCGCCTCATGCTGGTCTCGCGCGAGGCGATCAGCTCGACTTCGAAAGCGCCGCGACTTCGGCAGCAAAGTCCGTGGTCTTCTTCTCGATGCCTTCGCCGAGAGCGTAGCGCACGAAACCCTCGACCTTGATCGGGCTGCCGACGGCCTTTTCCTCGCCCTTGAGATACTGGGCGACCGTCATCTTGCCATCGCCGCCGGGGCCCATGAAGGTCTGCTCGGTCAGCACGACCTGACCGAAGAACTCCTTGCGCAGCCGGCCTTCGACGATCTTGTCAACGAACTCCTTGGCCTTGCCGGTCGCCAGCGCCTGCTCGGTGTAGACCGAACGCTCACGCTCGATGATCGCCTTGTCGAGCTGGTCGACGGAGGCGGCCTGCGGGTTCGCCGCGGCAACGTGCAACGCGATCTGACGGCCAATTTCAGCGAGCTTCGCAGCATCACCGCTCGCATTGAGCGCCACGATCACGCCAATCTTGCCGACGCCATCGGCCACCTTGCCGTGGACGTAGCTCGCGACGATGCCGCTGCCGACGCTGAGCGAGGCCGTGCGACGCACGCTCATGTTCTCGCCGATCGTCGCGATCGTCTCCTTGACGTGATCGTCGACCGAGTGGCCCTTGCCGGGATATGGGGTCGCAAGCAGCTTGGCGAGGTCGCCGCCGGTCTTGAGCGCCAGCGTGGAAATCTGGCGCACCATGTCCTGGAAGGTCTCGTTGCGCGCGACGAAGTCGGTCTCGGAATTGACCTCGACGAGCGCGCCAGTGGTGCCGGCAATCGCAACGCCGATCAGACCGTCCGCGGCGATACGGTCGGCCTTCTTCGCGGCCTTCGAGAGGCCCTTTTTGCGCAGCCAGTCGACCGCCTGCTCGAGGTCACCGCCGGTCTCGGTCAGCGCCATCTTGCAGTCCATCATCCCTGCGCCGGTCTTGTCGCGCAGCTCTTTGACCATGCTCGCGGTGACGTTTGCCATCGACTATCCTGTCTCTGTCTAGGGCGCGGAAAATCGGCCGCGCCGTGGTGTGGAACTGCCGAAATGCGAATGCGGCGCGGAGCGGTCCGACTGGCCCGCGCCGCGCTCCGGCAGCTTGTCTGGCGGCCAAGGGGGTTACCCTCGGGCCGCACCGTGATGTAGGTGGAGCACCCTATATGGTGTGCACCACGTGGAATTACAGCCCACCCGGAATTGGGTGGGGCACGGCCTCAGGCGGCTGCCTCGTCGACGAACTTCTTCGCCTGGGCGACCCAGTTGTCGCGGGCGACACGGCCATTGACCTTGAGGGCCGCATCCAGTGCTGCGATCGCATTCGCGTCGAGATCCGACAACTGCCAGAAATGGTAGACGCCGAGATCGTTCAGGCTCTGCTCGAGCTTCGGGCTGATGCCGGTGATGCGCTTGAGATCGTCCGCCTCGCCGCGCGGGGCGTCGATGCCGACGAATGCTGGCGCAGCCTCGGGCAGTTCCTCCTCAGGCGGCGCTTCGGAGGCACCGATGTCGACGCCGGACGAAGACTGGCTGCGGCTCAGGCCGTCGATCGCGGCGCGGGCGATGAGATCGCAATAGAGCGTAATGGCGCGACCAGCGTCGTCGTTACCCGGGATCGGGAAATCGATGCCGTCCGGATCGCAGTTGGTGTCGACCACCGCAACGATCGGGATTTTGAGCTTGCGCGCTTCCTTGATCGCGATGTCTTCCTTGTTCGTGTCGATCACGAACAGGAGGTCCGGCAGGCCGCCCATATCACGAATGCCGCCAAGGCCCTGATTGAGCTTGTCGCGCTCGCGGGTCAGGTTCAGCAGCTCCTTCTTGGTCCGGCCCTGGGCCTCGCCAGCGAGCATATCGTCGAGCTGGCGGAGGCGCCGGATCGACTGCGAGATCGTCTTCCAATTGGTCAGCGTGCCGCCGAGCCAGCGATGGTTGATGTAGTACTGGGCCGACCGCTTGGCGGCGTCGGCGATGGCTTCACCCGCCTGCCGCTTGGTGCCGACGAACAGCACACGGCCGCCCTTGGCCACGACATCGCTCACCGTCAGGAGCGCCTGATGGAACAGGGGCACGGTCTGCGCGAGGTCGACGATGTGGATGTTGTTGCGGGCACCGAAGATGAAGGGCGCCATCTTGGGGTTCCAGCGATGGCTCTGGTGGCCAAAGTGGACGCCAGCTTCGAGGAGCTGACGCATATTGAATGCAGGCAATGCCATGCGAAGGTACTTCCTATTTTCCGGTTGGTCCTCCGCGTACCTGAGAAGGCCCCCCACCCGTGGTCATGAACCAGGGTAAAGGCCCACCGGAGCGTTGCGCCTGGGCTTTCGATCAGGCGTGACGCAGTAGGTGCGCGTGTGAGATAAGGGGGTGTTTAGTCGCCTCGACGGGATTTGACAAGGGCCAGAATGCGGTCCAAGTGGTGCGCGCCGGAAACGGCGGCTCCCTGATGCCCCAATCGGGATGTTTATCTATGAATTCACAATAGAAAGCATATTGAGACCGCCGTGCCCCAATCCGCCGCCCAGCCGCCCGTCGATCCCGCCGCCAAGGCGACCACGCTGACCGATCTGGCTTATACTCGGCTCGAGGAAATGATTGCGACGCTGCTTCTGCCGCCGGGCGAGTTCCTGTCCGAGCAGGCGCTGGCAGACGTCGTCGGCCTCGGCCGGACCCCGATCCGCGAAGCCTTGCAGCGGTTGGCACGCGAGGGTCTCGTCACCATCCTTCCGCGCCGCGGCGTTCTCGTCGCGCCGGTCGATGCGGGTGAGCAGCTATTGGTCGTCGAGGTGCGCCGGGAACTCGAGCGGCTCATTGCGCGGAGCGCCGCCGAGCGTTCGACCGACTCTCAGCGCGCGTCATTCGCGGCGATCGCCGATGGGATGGATCGCGCCGGTCGCGCCAATGATGCCCTGGAATTCCTACGCCTCGATCGCGAACTCAATCTGCTGATGCTCGACGCCGCGCACAACGCGTTCGCCGCCCGCGCAATGCAGCTTTTGGCCGGACTGTCGCGGCGCTACTGGTACCAGAACCACCGTGACGCCGCTGACTTGCCGCTGTGCGCCCGCCTTCATGCGACCCAGGCACGCGCTGTCGCGGCAGGAGACTCCACAGCGGCCAGCGCAGCGACGGACGCGCTGATGGACTATGTTGCGGCGTTCACGAAAGCGGCCCAGCCTTAGGCGCCGCCTAAGCGGCGGCCCGCATCCGTTCGAGCAATTCGGCGCGGGTGACTGCGTCATAGATCGCAACGACCTCCATGAGCGCCGTATCGACTTCGTCGTCCGACATGGCGTTGATGGTGCTGAAAGCTGAACAGCGCGTCGGTCGATTGAAGGTGCCGTGAAGCTGACGGGTCAGGCGCTCGATCCAGGCTTTGAGTTCGGCATCGCAAATGTTTTGGCTAAGCTCCGACACCGCCAGAAGCTGGTCCTGCGCGACCACCAGCAGTCGCTGGCGCGGTGTGGCGCACCGTGTGGCGAGCTCGAGCATAGCTTCATGCATATGCTCCCAGCATTCCACGATCGTCATTGCCTCTGGCCTCATAGCAATTCCCTGATCCGGGCGGTGCGCCAACCCTGCCGCGATGAGTGTCACACGCGACGGATGGCGGCGAAACCGCACAGGATCTGAAACAGATTGTGCGAAATCAGGTGAATTCTATGCTGACAATGGAATTCAGATTTTCATCTCTCGATCAGCGACCACGTTCAATCAGAGACCGGATCATTCCTTCGCGATCATGCCGGGCGTGTTCAACACTCTGGTGATTTCGTCGAGAATGACCGGATCATCGATGGTCGCGGGCATTTTCCAGGACTCACCATCGGCGATCGAGCGCATGGTGCCGCGCAGGATTTTTCCCGAGCGCGTCTTCGGCAATCGCGGCACCGTCATCACCTGCTTGAACGCGGCGACCGGGCCGATCTCATCGCGCACGAGCTTGACGACTTCGGCCTCGATCTCCTTGGCGCTGCGGTTGACGCCCGCATTGAGCACGATGAAACCCGCCGGGATCTGGCCTTTCAGCGCGTCGGCGACGCCGATAACGGCGCACTCGCCGACATCCTTGTGCTTGGCGACGACCTCTTCCATCTG
>LNEA01000420.1 GCA_001464855.1 Rhizobiales bacterium Ga0077530 | reverse complement strand
CCGACCGGGTTGCCGGCGATCGGCCATCCCGTCTCGGTCTGCCACCAGTGATCGAGCACCGGCACTTTGAGATGCTGCTCGGCCCACTTGATGGTCTCGGGATCGGCGCGTTCGCCGGCGAGGAACAAAATGCGGAAAGCGCTGAGGTCGTACTTCGTGATGAACTCGCCCTTGGGGTCATCGCGCTTGATCGCCCGGAAGGCCGTTGGCGCGGTGAACATCGCCGCGACCTTGTGTTCTGAAATAACCCGCCAGAATGCACCGGCGTCGGGCGTCCCGACCGGTTTGCCTTCATAGAGTATCGACGTCGCACCATGCAGCAGCGGCGCGTAGACAATGTAGCTGTGACCCACCACCCAGCCGACATCGGACGCGGCCCAGAACACCTCGCCGGGATCGATCCCGTAGTGGTTTTTCATCGTCCATTTGAGCGCGACCATGTGACCGCCGTTGTCGCGGATCACCCCCTTCGGTGCACCAGTCGTGCCGGATGTATAGAGGATATAGAGCGGATCGGTTGCAGCGACCGTCACGCATTCAGCCTTGCGGCCACGCTCCTTGGCGCTGGCGACGAGTGCTGCCCAATCGTGATCGCGCCCGGCAACAAGCGATGCGGTTTCCATCGGACGCTGGAGGACGAGACACGTCGTCGGCTTGTGCGCGGCGAGTTCGATCGCCTTGTCGAGCAACGGCTTGTAGGGAATGACGCGCGCGGTCTCGATACCGCAACTTGCGGTGAGTACGGCGACCGGCGTGCAGTCGTCGAAACGGGTCGCCAATTCGCTCGCGGCAAACCCCCCGAAAACGACCGAATGGATGGCACCGATGCGCGCGCAGGCAAGCATCGCGATCGCCGCTTCCGCCATCATCGGCATGTAGACGATGACGCGATCGCCCTTCTTGATGCCGAGATCCTGCAGGACCGCGCCGAGCGTCGCGACCTCGTCGGTGAGCTCCGCATAGGTGTAAGAGCGCACGGTGTCGGTGACCGGGCTGTCGTAGATCAGAGCTTTCTGATTGCCGCGCCCCTGTTTCACATGGCGGTCGAGGCAGTTGTAGGCGGTGTTGCACTCGGCGCCGACAAACCAGCGGCCATACTCGCCCATGTGCGGATCGAACACCTTGGTCGCCGGCTTCACCCAATCGATTTCTTCCGCGGCATCCGCCCAAAACTTCGCCGGGCAGCGTTTCCAGTAGGCATAAACCTCAGCGTATCGGCTCACTGGACCTTCCTCCGATGCTCTTTCGCGTCCTCGAACCGGGACGCCCTTCCATTGCCGCCGATTCACCACCGATCCTGCGGCTGCCGCAATAGGAAAGGCGTAGGGGTGGTGTCGCTGAGGGAATGGCAGCTAAGCGGCGCGCGCGACCAAACCGCGGAACCCGGCGAGCGCGCCGGGCTGCAATTCCGCTGCCAGAAGCCGCGCCGGATCGACCGGCCCCGGCAGCCTGATCTGCCCGGGTGGAACCGGCGCAAACCCGAAGCGGCCGTAGTAGGCCATATCGCCAACGAGCACCACCACCGCTATGCCCTCCGCGCGCGCGATATCGAAGAATTCGGCAACGAGCCGGCGCCCGTAGCCGCGTCCTGCCTCGTCAGGATCGACGGCAAGTGGGCCTAGTAGAAGCGCACCCGATCGGTCACCGACATTGATCGGCGTCAAACGCAGCGCCGCCACCAGCCGATCGCCAATGAGCGCTACACGGCAGAACGGGGATAGCTCCCCGCTCCCCTCGCGCACCCGGTACGCGGTCCGTGCGAAGCGGCCGGGACTGAATGCGCGCGATTGAAGCGCCGTCATTGCGGGGAGATCGTCGGGAACCGCAGGCCGCGTTGCCACGGCCGTTCGGCTGATGGAGCGGGACTAAGGCGCTTTAGCCGGAAACGACGGCGCGCGGCAGTCAGGTAGCCGCTGCAAGGGGCAGCGTCAATCGGCGATCGGATTCGTCGATCGCGGCGGTGGGCAGAGCGATCTATTCATTGGCACTCCGGGCGGATCAGGAGCACAGTCACCGCCGCGAGTGAACTTGCCTGGCGCGCGCATTCGTTGCTATGGAGCGCCGGCGCCACGGATGCGAGGACCAGCCCCACGTGTATAGCTGCTCGAAGTGCCCCGGATTTTGCTGCTCCTATCCGGTGATCGCCATCAACAAGCGGGATGTCGAGCGGCTCGCGCGCTTCCATAGCGTTAGCTTCGAGGTGGCGCGCAAGCGCTACACCAAGAGCGCACACGGCCACAAATATCTCCTGCGCCGCAAGAAGGATCCGCACTTCGGGCA